>QILH01000331.1 GCA_003233255.1 Gammaproteobacteria bacterium
ATCCCGGCAACGGCGGCTTGTCGAATATTCTGGCTCATTTTCTTACCATGGCGATTGATATTGGATCATTTGTGCCCATTTACATATATATAGTATATATCATAAACCAATCTTTCGAGAGCTCCGCCGCATGTCCGATGCTTTAATAACCGATCAAAACGCTAAACCCGTCAAATACTGGCACTGGTTAGAGGATAAGCGTATTCAATGTGATCTGTGTCCGCGCTTCTGCAAGTTGCGTGAAGGCCAGCGTGGACTGTGTTTTGTGCGAGGGCGTTTGCATGATCAAATGGTGCTAACCACCTATGGTCGCTCCAGCGGCTTTTGTATTGATCCAATCGAAAAAAAACCCTTGAACCATTTTTATCCCGGCAGTGCGGTGTTGTCATTTGGTACCGCCGGTTGCAATCTGGCCTGTAAATTTTGCCAGAATTGGGACATGAGCAAATCACGTGAGGTCGATACTCTGGCCGATGCCGCCAGCCCGGAGCAACTTGCCGCAGCGGCAAAAGAGTATGGCTGTAAAAGCATTGCTTTCACTTATAATGACCCGGTGATCTTTCATGAATATGCGATCGATGCGGCCATTGCCTGTAAAGAACAGGATATCAAAACGGTAGCGGTGACCGCCGGTTATGTCTGTTCTGAACCACGACGCGAGTTTTACCAGCACATGGATGCGGCGAATGTCGACCTGAAGGCCTTTACTGAAGATTTTTATCGCAAGATTGCTGGGGGGGATTTGCATACAGTGCTCGATACCTTGCAATACATCAGGCATGAAACCGATGTCTGGTTAGAGCTGACCACGTTATTGATCCCCGGTGAGAACGATTCCAATAGTGAACTCGAACAACTGACCAACTGGGTTGCGGAGCATTTAGGTTCGGATGTACCGATACATTTCACCGCCTTTCACCCCGACTGGAAAATGATGGAGATCGGTTCAACGCCTGCCAGCACCTTAACCCGGGCTCGAGAGATTGCGCTGGCCACGGGTCTGCATTATGTCTATACCGGTAATGTCCATGATCAGCAGGGGGATACGACTTTTTGTTCCGAATGCGGTGAGCCGCTGATTGTTCGTGACTGGTATCAAATTCTGGATTACCGGCTAACGGCGGATGCGTATTGTCCGAAATGTGATACCATTTGCGCCGGTCGTTTTGACGAGCAGCCGGGAAGCTGGGGGGCAAAGCGTCAACCAATTCGGTTAGCAAAGAGCATGCTGGTTTAATTTTATGAACAGGCGAACTAACTTGCCAGCTAATATATGATCAAATTTATCAGGTTGCCACAGCAATATGTTAACTATTAATTCTGGAAAAATAAATGATTAAAATTGGGTTTGTGACTGTTTCTGATCGCGCCAGTAAAGGTGAATATGAAGATCTGGGTGGGCCTGCGATGCAGCGGTGGATGTCGCATGCGATTAAAAATGAATGGCAGGCCATGGCAAAAGTTATTCCTGATGAGCAACCACAAATTGAATCGGCGTTGATTGAGCTGGAAGAAAAAGGCTGTTGTTTGATAGTTACGACGGGCGGCACCGGACCGGCACCACGTGATGTGACTCCGGAGGCCACCGAAGCGGTTTGCCAGAAAATACTCGATGGCTTTGGTGAGCAGATGCGTGCGGTGTCGCTAAATTTTGTGCCTACGGCAATCCTGTCGCGCCAAATAGCGGGTATTCGTAACCGTTGTTTGATCCTGAATTTGCCGGGTAAACCCTCGGCAATCGATGATTGTCTAAATGCCGTTTTTCCGGCGATACCTTATTGTGTTGACCTGATTGAAGGGCCTTATATCGAGGCCAATGAGAATATCGTAAAGGCCTTTCGACCGAAGCATGCCAAAAAACCCACGAGCCGTTAGTTCGATGTCTAATCCAGAAACTATATCTGCCTGGCTAAATTGGGCAAAAAAAAATTTTTCCGCTGCGGGCTTACATTATGGTCATGGTACCGATGATAGTGTTTCGGAAACAATTTATTTACTGGCCTATGCACTCAAGACAGATTTTGAACTGTCAGGCTTTGAAAACGATACTCAGCTGAGCAGTGAACAAAATAAAAATATTCATACCCTGCTGAAGTCACGGATAGAGAAAAAAATACCGGCGGCTTATCTGGTTAACGAAGCGTGGTTTTGTGGTTTACCTTTTTATGTTGATGAAAAGGTATTGGTGCCACGCTCACCGATTGCAGAATTGATCGAGTCAGCCTTTCAACCCTGGATAAAACGCAGCAAGCTACATTCGATTTTAGAGATCGGTACAGGTAGTGGCTGTATTGCCCTGAGTTGTGCGTATTATATAGAAGATGTAAATGTCGATGCAGTTGATATTGATGAACACGCCATTGACATTGCGCTTAGAAATAGAAAGCGCCTTAACCTGGAAGAACAAGTTAACATCATTAAGTCAGATGTTTTTTCTGATCTGGGTGATAAAAAATACGATGTGATCGTAAGCAACCCTCCCTATGTCGGCACAGAAGAGTATAATAATTTGCCAGACGAATATAAGCATGAGCCCGAAATTGGTTTAAAATCAGGTGCTGATGGTCTGGATTGCGTTAGAGTAATATTAACCGAAGCGGCAAGTCATTTAAATGACAGTGGAGTTTTGATCGTTGAAGTTGGAAATAGTCAGATTATTCTGGAAGCCGCTTTTTCAGAAATCCCGTTTATGTGGCTGGATTTCGAGTATGGTGGTAGTGGTGTATTTTTGTTAGAGAAAAAACAGTTAGACCATTATTTTGTATAGATTAATACGCCAGGAAAACAGGAGTTATTGAATGTTAGTAAAGAGACCTAATTCACCCGAAGCCTATATAGAGCTAATTAAACAAGCTTTATTCGAAGTGGATGATTTACGTGCGGCGATAGAATATGACTCTGAAGGTATGTCAGACTCCTTAATGTTTATTGATGAGCTGGAACGCCATGTCAAAGCTTTATATAACTCACTCGAAGATGGCAGCTATGAGTTCGAAGATGAGGACTTACCGTATATGAATCTGGTGCGTGCGCATGGGTTGTTTGTATTACCATTTCGAGATTTACTGACCATTATTAATGATACCCATCGATATGGTCTGGAGGCTAACGGTTAATTTCTAAATATTGAGTGTAACGGAACAGGCGGCGAAATAAAATTCCCTTGCACAAAATCAACGTTCAGTTTTATTATTTCATTATAAATTGCTTCGGTTTCAACATATTCTGCAGTGGTCTGTAAGTTCATTGCGTGCGCAATGTCATTGATCGAATTAACAAAAGAAATATTTACCGGATCGTTGAGGATATCACGGACAAAACTGCCATCTATTTTGAGTGAATGTACCGGGATATGTTTTAAATAGGTAAAAGAGCTTAAGCCCTTACCGAAATCGTCTAAAGCAAATTCACAACCCAGGCCATTTAATACAGAAATAAATTTACGTGCGGTCGATAAATTGGCAACGGCCATCGATTCCGTGATCTCGAACTGAATCATTTCGGCAGGCACAGCCGTTTCTTCCAGAGAATTTATTATATAACCTAACATGTCGTGAGTATTTAAAGATTGGCCAGAAATATTTATGCTGAATTTAAATCTGTCTGCGCCCAACTTATATTTAGAAATTGTTTGAAACGTATTAGATATAACCCATTTGTCGATCGCAGATGTTAATGAAAAACGTTCGGCTGAGGGCAGGAATATATGCGGGGTAATGATCTGGTTTTCGTTATCTTCAAGGCGTAATAGAATTTCATAAATTTTCACTGGATGCTGTTTTTTGTTTACCGGAAATATTTCCTGTGCATAGAGTTTAAAGTCATCGTCGTTAATTGCCTTAGTGATTCTTTGTGACCAGTACATTGCGGTCTTTCGTTTGTTTAACTCATTATTGCTTTGCTGATATATTTGTACCCGATTTCGACCTAGATCTTTTGCGGTATAACATGCGGTATCAACTTCGCTCATAACATCGGCGAGTGAGCTAGATTCTTCATCAATCAGAATTACACCAATACTGACACCAATATCAAAAACCTTGTCGTCCCAGTAGAAAATGAACTTGTCGATTGCAGTACGTATAGATTCTGCAATTTCTGAGGCCTTTTCGATCGGGCAACCGTCCAGCAAAATACCAAACTCATCACCGCCAAGTCGTGCCAAAGTGTCACTCTCTCTCAGTATTTGGGTAATCATTTTAGAAATTTGTATTAATAGTTCATCGCCCGCATGATGTCCCCCCATATCATTAATGATTTTAAATTGATCAAGATCCAGATACAGCAGGGCGTATTGTTTGTGATCGGCTCGGGTATTAGTGATGGCCTGATTAAGGCGAATCTCAAATTCTCGGCGATTAACCAGACCCGTTAGCTCATCATGGCTGGCCTGGTATGAAAGCTGTTTGGCCATTTCTCGGGTCTCAGTAACATCTCGAAACACCACCACCCCACCAAAATTTTTATTGTCGGAATCCACTATGGCATTAGCCTTGTATTCGATTTCAAAACGATTTTTATTTCGATCAATTAAGGCGCAGTGTTCTTCAGAGTGGATGCTGGCATGGGTGGCGATAGCCTGAGTTACAGGATTGGTTAAAGGTTTGGTTGTTTTGCTGTCGACGATACACATGACATCGAGAATAGGTTTATCAATGGACTCTTCACATGACCAGCCAGTCATTTTCTCGGCTTCTTTATTCATAAATTGAATATGCCCATAGGCATTGGTGGTGATTACCGCGTCACCAATCGAGCCTAATGTAACTTGTGCCAATTTTTTTTCAACAAAATTGAGTTTGGCGATTTTTGATGTGTTGCGAATGACATAGATGGCCAAGGTTAAACCGGTCAAAAATGAGCCCAGGCCGAGCGTCCATAAGATAATCAGCGCATTTTGGTGATTTTTGTTTATGGTATCAATGCGGCGATTAATATTTTCTCGTAAATAGGTTTGATAGTGATCGATAATATTGAAAACCTGATTTTGCAATGGAATCCCGCGTGAAATTAATAATTGTTTTGCCGCATTAATGTCATAGGATTGAACCAGATCTACGATTTTTTGCTGAATCAGAATAGCGTTGCCAGAACGGTCGCCTTGCTGCTTCAAAAATATTTTTTCTTTTTCGGTGCGACTCAGGGCTATCAATTTTATTCTTGCGTTGGCAAAGAGTGCCCCGTGGCGGTTGAACTCGAGAAACCATTCATCCCTTTCAAAGGGGTCTTCAAGGCTAACCATATTAAACAGGCATAGACTTCGTTCACGAGCGGCACTTTTCATTAAAGTTAATAACTGTGATTTTTGCGACTGTTTGTTTACGATGTTATTGATGTCAGTAATGGTTTTTTGTCGTTGCTGAAGTCCATACAGCAATGTGCCTGCGCCGATGCTGAGCATCAGACTAAAGCCGATTATCAATAAGGCTTTACCCGGAGTAGGGTTAGGAATGGATTTTTGTGAACCGCCTTTAGGCATGATTATTTTTATTTCTATCCCTGAATAATAAAGCTTAGTGTCCACCGAATGCGGGGTCTAAAACTGTGCAAGACGTAGCTCAATTTACACAGTACAATAATAGGCTATGTCTGGAAACACTTTTGGTAAAATTTTCACCGTCACCAGTTTTGGTGAGAGCCATGGCCCTGCCTTAGGGTGCATTGTCGATGGCTGTCCACCCGGGATGTCCTTGTCGGAGGCGGATTTACAGGATGATTTAGAGCGTCGTAAGCCAGGTAAGACCCGCCATACCACCCAACGTCGGGAAGACGATGTCGTGCGGATTATGTCCGGGGTCTTTGAGGGTAAAACCACGGGCACTCCCATTGGCCTGATCATCGAAAACACCGATCAACGTTCCAAAGATTACACCAATATAATGAACCAGTTTCGCCCTGGGCATGCGGATTACACCTACCTGCAAAAATACGGCATTCGCGATTATCGTGGTGGAGGACGTTCTTCTGCGCGTGAAACTGCAATGCGTGTAGCAGCGGGAGCCATAGCCAAAAAATATTTGCATGAACATTATGGCATCGAAATAAAAGGGTATATGGCTCAGTTGGGTCCGATTAAGGCTGAGGCGTTTGACTGGGAACAGGTTGAACAGAATCCGTTCTTTTTTCCGGATGCAGGCAAGGTTGATGAGCTCGAATCGTATATGGATGCCCTGCGCAAAGAAGGCAATTCGGTCGGAGCCCGTATTAACGTGGTGGCTACGGGTATGATGCCCGGGTTAGGTGAGCCTATATTTGATCGTCTCGATGCCGATATCGCCCATGCGATGATGTGTATCAATGCGGTAAAAGGGGTTGAGGTCGGTGCCGGTTTTGAAAGCGTTACCCAGAAAGGCACCGAGCATCGTGATGAAATGACAGCAGATGGTTTCCTCTCTAATAATGCCGGTGGGGTATTGGGTGGTATCTCATCGGGTCAGGACATCCTCGTTAGCATTGCACTTAAACCCACGTCCAGTATTCGTCTGCCAGGTAAAAGTATTGATTTAAACGGTAATGCCGTCGAGGTCGTAACCACCGGCCGTCACGATCCCTGTGTCGGTATTCGTGCGACCCCTATCGCCGAAGCCATGTTGGCGATCGTATTAATGGATCATGTTTTGCGCCATCGAGCACAAAATATGGATGTTTCTGTATCAACGCCTGCTATTCCCGCGAATAAGGAATAAATCCCAGGATGAACGTCGTTTCATCGCCTACGCCTTACTGGCGTCTGTCCGGATTTTATTTTTTTTATTTTACCAGTCTGGGTGCGTTTATTCCGTATCTGGGGCCCTATCTTGATTCATTAGGCTTGACGCCATTTCAAATTGGGGTACTGGTAGCGATTACCATGGCCACCAAGATCATTGCGCCGAACATCTGGGGCTGGATTGCGGATCGTACTGGCAAGCGAATGCGCATCGTGCAACTGGGTTGTTTTTTTGCCGCGCTTTCATTTTCTATATTACTCATCGAGCAAACCTTCTTAATTCTGATTATTGTCTTAAGCCTGTTTAGTTTTTTCTGGAATGCGGCCTTACCGCAATTCGAAGCAACCACGTTTCACTATATTCGCGATCAGGTTGATCGTTATAGCGCAATTCGCCTGTGGGGATCGATTGGCTTTGTCATATCGGTGGTCGCATTGGGTTACGTTTACGAGGCCGTCCCGTATTCTATTTTTCCCTATGTGTT
>QILH01000124.1 GCA_003233255.1 Gammaproteobacteria bacterium
AAACCGGTACGATCCAGTACTCGGCATGATAGTGCCTGCTCTAGATTACGTTCCTGAACGGGGGATAAGGTATGATTAAAGATAACCAGTTCAGCCTCTTCACGTCTGACGCACTCCAGGATCTCCTCAACTTTGCCAGAACCGGCAAAGTATTTCGCATCGGGTGCTCGCCTGGAACCTGTGACCACCGTACCAAGCTCAGCACCTGCTGCCATAGCCAGCTCCTGAAATTCGTCGAGGTTGGCCGGATCGGACGAATGATTAATATCCAGGTGAACCAGAACCGCTCTTTCACCTCCGGTGGGACGCTCAAACAAGGCAGCATCTCCAGTTCGGGCGGCGAAAAAGATTGAATTTAGCTGTTCGGAGTGGGCTGTGTTTCATCAAACATCGGTAATTTAATATTGCGCGCCGGTACAATGGTTGAAATGGCATGTTTATACACCATTTGGCTCACACTATTGCGCAATAAAACAACAAACTGGTCAAACGAATCGACCTGGCCCTGGAGTTTGATTCCATTGACCAGATAAATTGCAACAGGGATGCGTTCCTTGCGTAAAGCGTTCAAAAATGGATCTTGTAAAGCTTGCCCTTTACTCATTGTCTTTCTCCGTTTTTAATTATAACAATTATCGTACGACCGGTTTTTCGCCGTACCAATAATAAACCCAATAATATCAATAAAGTCTTTCAAAATTGCGCAGGCGATGGTTCATTCTAATAATCACGCCGTGCAATCAGTCTAGCATATAACCTACAAAACCGTTATGTGGTCAGCTTGTAAAAAATTCAATACCTTATCTTCCAAGTTACTGTTTATACAGTCAAAATTATTTAAATCTGGCATTGAGCGCAACCAGGTCAGTTGGCGTTTGGCCAATTGGCGAGTGGCAATAATGCCCCGCTCCTGCACCTCATCAAAACCAAGCTGACCCGCAAGATATTGCCAGACCTGACGATAACCCACGGCTCTGATAGAAGGCTTATTTTCATCAAGATCTTCGCGTTGATACAGCACCTTTACTTCATCAACCAGTCCCTGTTCGAGCATCATTTTAAAACGAAGTTCAATTCTATCGTGCAACCAGATTCTATCCGTCGGTACCAGCGCAATTTGAACCGATTGGTACGGAAGTGGCTCAATCGGTTTCGCCTGCCATTCGGTCAGCGAAACTCCCGTTAGTTCATAGACTTCCAGCGCACGTTGAATGCGTTGTGGATCATTGGGGTGAATGCGTGCAGCTGATTGAGGATCGACTTCCGCCAGGCGGGCATGCATGGCGGGTAAACCCAGCACTTCCGTTTCGGCTACCAGCTTTTCGCGCATGGCGGCATCGGCCGAGGGCATATCCGACAGACCATACAACAGGGCCTTAAAATACAACATGGTGCCACCGACCAATAATGGTATGCGACCCTGTTCGATTATCTGTCGCATCTCACGCAGTGCATCCGTACAAAACTGCGCGGCCGAATAAGGTTCGGCCGGATCCAGGAAATCAACCAGCCGATGTGGCGCGTGGGCCAGAGTTTGTGCATCGGGTTTGGCGGTGCCGATGTCCATACCTTTATAAACCATCGCCGAATCGACACTAATGATGTCCATAGGGTATTTTTCAGTTAATGAAATCGCGAGATCGGTTTTACCCGAGGCGGTCGGCCCCATGATGCAAACAATCAGTGGCTTGACGGGTTTATTCATTTATACACATATGCGTTCAGGACGTTGACCTGAACCAGTCCTGTAACGATGACTCGTTGAGCTCTCGCCAGCAACAGGCACTTTCTCTCGAGGCCATTAAGCTATTTTTTTCAGACAGGGCAAGCAGAATATCTGATAAGTCTAATTTCGATAGATCAAATCTGGTTTTCGTCAACACGTTAACAACTTGATCGTCTAAATCATGCTTGTGCAGGTTGGCATTTAACAGATTAATACACAGTTCGTCACTGGCATAGGCACGACATAGATTCGGAACGTAACGCAGCAGATAATCACCCGAGGCCTCCGCGGTTAACTGTATTCCTAAATTTAATAATAAAGATTTGCCCTGCTTGAAAGTGGTTTTCTGTTTTTCCGTTAAGTTTAACCGTTGCGGTATTAGCAGGGGCTGAGATTTTACCGCGTGCTCAGTACAGGAATTTAACCAGTGTCCGGCCACCCATGCCGCTGCGGCCTTCACTAAATCAATTAAATAATATTTATCCTGTTGTTGCGTTATCGCAAAGCGATTATGGACAACACATAACATGTGTCCAAACATCGATTCATCAACATTATATTGTCCCGCTATTTGCATGATGTGTGGCACGTTCATGCCTACCGATTTCTCCTGCGCGATATAGGTCGCAGCGATTTCGGCAACCCCGTCGGTGACCGTTCCCCCTAGTGCATCACGTAAGCTGCGTGAAATAAAATCATGGATCAGACGCGATTCACTGAACCGAACTTCATGTTTGGTTGGATGCACATTAACATCGACACTGGCCGGATCGATCTGCAGATGCAACACATACACCGCATGTCGGCCGGGGGGTAAAATAGATTGATAGGCAAAACGAATAGCATGATTGATCACTCGATCACGAATGATACGGCCATTGATATAAAAATATTGCAGATCTGTTGATTGTCGGGAAAAATCAGGCTGACTGATCCAGCCCCACAGGCGCAGATCGTTATGCGGGTAATCGAGGGTTAATGATTGATTGATAAACTTCTGGCTGCAAACCTGAGCGACACGGCGTGTGCGACCAATATCATCGCTCACGGCGGGTAAACGTAGGGTTTGTTTAGCGTTATGGTTCACATAAAAACCCACATCAAAACGCGCCAGAGCCATGCGCTTGATCACTGCATCGCAATGACGATATTCCGTTTTCTCCGCACGCAGGAATTTACGCCGCGCCGGGGTGTTATGAAACAGATTGTTGATCGTCACGCAGGTACCAATGGCATGGTTGACCTCAAGTACCTGTTCAGGAAATTGATGAGTTAATTTTGCCGCCTGCCCGGAGTCTGCAGTGCGAGAAATGACCGCCCATTGACTGACCGAGCACATACTGGCCAACGCCTCACCGCGAAAACCTAAACTGTTTAAGGCCAGCAGATCGTCGATCGATTCAATCTTGCTGGTCGCATGTCGGGCCACGGCAAGTGACAATTCATCCGCACGAATACCGCTGCCATTGTCGGTGATCATGATTCCATCCATACCGCCATGAACAAGCTCAATATCAACCCGGCTTGCCCCGGCATCCAGCGCATTTTCGAGTAATTCTTTTACCACCGACGCGGGGCGTTCGATCACCTCACCCGCAGCGATTTGATTAGCCAACAGACTGGGCAATGTTTTAATAATTGGACGTTGTTGTACGACAGTCATAGAGGCTTAGTGTAGAGGAAAAAGGGGGGCGAAAAAAAGTTCTGAATGGGGCCAAAGTCGAATTAAATTCAGACCCCATTCTGCCCAGTGAACATAATAACAGTGTAAAGGAAAATTCGATTGAAAAACCTGTTTAATTCCTGTTCCTTTTTCTTAAAATTTATACGCTAACCCGATTAGCGCTCTTAGTTGACCGGTCGATCCTGTTGCAACGATGGGGCTATCAGCTGCATCACCCTGTAGTTCCCAGTAACCAATCTGTGTATGCCACATCCAGTCCGGTGTATAGGCATAACTCGATTGTACATATATACCGATATCTTTAAGACCCCCTCTGGCATCATAAACAGCATACTCGCTTGCAGCCGATTGAACTGGGTTGACGCCAAAATAACCCTGTATATATTTGTCATTGCCCCAACTACTTGCAAGACCCGTGTCAAACGTCCATTTATGATTAGAGAAAGCTCTGTAACGAATGTCGAGCGAAACTAGCAGTCCATCATCGGCTGACTTATCCACTTCATGGGGGGCGGCAGCAAGTTGAAGCATCCAGTCCCCTACCTCGACATCAAGAAAAAGACCCAGTCCGATACTCGCATCAATGTCACCGAGTCCATTTAGCACATCATCATCGCCTTCATCACGTCCAGGATGCAGTCGCAGGTACGGACCGAGATTAACTTTGACTTCATGTCCGTTAGAGTCACGGTAACCAAAATCCACTAGGCGGAGTCCTGCACTGAACAGCCCATCATTGGGATTAACACTTGCACTGTGGATAAAATAAACACCGGGCTGGGTAATATTAAACAAGGCACTTCCAATAGCGCTATAGCCATCCCCACCTTCATAGGCCGGTATCACACCCAGACTCAACCCTAGTTCCAGATGCAGAGGTTGATCATCTGGACTGAGACCCATTCCGACATAAATTTCTCTGCTTACCCGTGCGGGGTTTGCATTGTCCTCAGCCCAGACCGGATAAGCTGTGCCAACCATAAAGGCCATCAAAAATAACTGGGATTTCATCGTGTTGCTCCTTTCTCGCGTAATTAGATTTACTTGATATTAGGTTATTATTTATCGTTTATCAATAAATTTTAATCGAATATATTGAAATTTTCACTTTCTTAAGTTAATCTCTTATTCAAGAAACACATTTAAAATAACCCATAGCGATACAAATCGAGGTCACGATGGAAAAATTGAGAATTGCCAGCACACGATTACAATGGATGGTGATCATCTTTATGCTGCTAACACCGTTAGCCATAGTTATTAGTGTGTTAACCGAGGAATGGTCAAATTTATTGAAGCTACCAACAGGAATAGCTCTGGATAATTCAAAAATTACAGGCCTGGGACTTATTGCCGTTATTGGACTAGGCTCGCTTACCGCCTTTAGCCATCTCGTGGCATTCTGGTTTCTTTACAAGTTACTCGCATTGTATCGGCAGGGAGTTATTTTCGCCGCCGTCAATGTTGTCGCAATAAGACATATTGGTTGGGCCCTGATTGCTATCGATGTAGTACATATGATTAAAATATTGATTAGCGGCCCCATACTTAGCTATTTTAAAATCAGCTCACCGTATATGAGTGCGGGGATACAAATTGCCTTTTTAATCGTCGGACTGTTCATCGTGTTAGTATCTTACGTCATAGACATAGGTCGCGAGTTAAAAGAACAGGACAGTCTGGTCATTTAGGAAAACCCTCATGGCAATAATTGTTAACGTCGATGTAATGCTGGCAAAAAGAAAAATGAGGTTAAAGGATCTCTCTGCGGCAACCGGGATAACGATACAAAACCTTTCGATCCTGAAAACCGGTAAAGCCCGAGCCATTCGGTTTTCCACACTTGAAGCCATCTGCAAAACGTTGCAGTGTCAACCCGGTGATATACTTGAATTCGACGCTGAGGAAACTAAATAGAATTAAGAATCGTTGATCAGGTAAGTGGGAATACGCAAGGTCTTGCCAATCTTTAGCTTATTACTTTTCAAACCATTAACGCGACGTATCTCCGCCATACTCACCTGATAACGTTCGGCAATACCGCTCATGGTATCGCCCGAGGCGATGCGGTGTTTGCGATCTTTTAACGCTAACAAGGTACCAGGCGGTGGATTATTTTTGAAATAATTCAGCGTGCCATTAAAGATGGCCCGTGCCAGTTTTTGCTGATGCTTGCGGCTTCGCAGATTACGCTCTTCTTTTGCATTGGAGATAAACGCCGTTTCAATCAATACCGAGGGAATGCCGGTTGCCCTTAACACACGGAAACCAGCTTGTTCGACATTCCGTTTATGTAAACGATTGACACTTTTCAAGCCCTTGATCATTTGCTTGGCCACATCATGGCTTTCTTCCATGGTCGAGTCTTTTAGCATATCAACCAGCACGCGTTTGAGTAACTCGTCTTTATTAGACAGCTTGACGCCGCCGATCAGGTCAGAACTGTTTTCAGATTCCGCCAGAAAACTGGCCATTTCCGAGCTGGCGCCATTCTCCGATAACACAAACACCGAAGAACCATGGGCACGACGATCTTTGAAGGCATCGGCATGAATCGAAATGAATAAGTCGGCCTGCGCTTCACGCGCCCTGACAACCCGTTTACGCAGGGAAATATAATAATCGCCGGTACGAATCATTTTTGCCTTCATGCCCGGTTGCTTATTGATGAGAGTCCTGAGCTTTTTGGCAATGGCCAGCACCACATCTTTTTCTTTGGTGCCTCGCCGTCCGATCGCTCCGGGATCATCCCCGCCGTGTCCAGCATCAATGGCAATGATCACATCACGTGGTTTACCCGGGTTATTAATCTCACGACGAATGACTTTAGGCTTTTTGCTTTGTTCTGAGTCGATCAGGTCAACCACCAGACGGTGACCGTATTCGCCATGCGGTTTGAGAACAAAACTTTTGGGTTTAATACTGCGTTTTAGATCCAGCACCACACGCAGATCATTCTTGCCGCGTTTGGCGTAGCGAATCTCTTTGATAAAGGCGTCGCTATTTAACTCTGGCAGGTGACCGTTGAACTGGCTGTATTTGAGATCGATAACCAGCCGATGCGGTGATTTGAGTATAAACAGGCTGTGTTGAACCGGCGAATTCAGGTCAAACACCAGCCGAGTATGATCCGGTGCCGGCCATGTGCGCACACCCTCAACGGTGACCGCCTGAACCAGGCTCACCACACCCCATAAGATCACTATAATGCCCGTGCGTAAAAAACGCATGACCACGCCCCTTTGCTTTTACTCCATATTTATTGTGCCAGATTTTTGAGATTTTTCAAGTCAAAATCTCTATATTTTTTAAATAGATAGAGATTGATCTTAATCCTTGATCTTATATAAAATCTGAGGATTGCAAGGGCTTAAGTCGAAAAGTGGGATCGCACGGCCTGCAACCAGCCCTGGCCGATCTCACAGTGGGACTCGGCGTGCAACTGGCGCCCAGATGGACGATGTTTGATCGATAGCGTGATGGTGGGGGCCGGCAGCAAATCCATGCCGCGTTCGGGCCATTCGATAAGGCACACGTCGGTATGTTCAACCAGCTCGTCTATGCCAAGATATTCGAGCTCCTCAGGATCGATCAACCGATATAAATCCATGTGGATGATGTTCAGGCCATCGAGTTCGTAGGGTTCGATCAGGGTATATGTCGGACTTTTTACCTTGCCACCGTGTCCTGAGGCTTGAATAAACCCTCGCGAGAAGGTGGTCTTACCGGCACCCAGGTTCCCCTGCAGGAAAATCACCAGGGGAGATTGCTGTGGGCGATGG
>QILH01000212.1 GCA_003233255.1 Gammaproteobacteria bacterium
ATTTGGATTATCTTTAAAGGGAGTCAATATCCGCGATCTAATTTTTGTTACCAGTGCGCTGCTTGCCCTGGAATTAATTGGCTTAATACTCATAGGCTGGGGAACCTGGAAGATCGGATTTGAAAGTCACTGGGCACATGGCATTCATGAGCGCCTGGTCTTTGGCCCAATTGAGACCGTTATTTTTAGTTTCATCAATATCGTAATTTGGACTCCTATTTTTGAAGAGATCGGCTTCCGTGGCTTACTGTATACAACTTTCCGCTCAAGGCTACCCGCGACCAGCGCTATAGTGATAAGCGCCTTACTTTTTAGTGCCCTGCATTTACAAACCATGAACGGATTTTTATCCATCTTCTGGAGTGGTTTGATCCTGGCCTATGCATATGAAAAATATCGTAGTCTGTTACCGGGAATATTGATTCACAGCCTTGGCAATCTTTTGTACTTAAGTATAATATTGCTCTTTTATCGCTAAACAACATTGTGCTTAGTTGTTTATTAAAATAATCCTGATTTATAAACATCCCATTAGCATCGAGAAAAATCATGCCAAAAGTAAAAATATACAGCACTGGAACGTGTCCGATATGTGACAAAACAAAAAACCTGTTAACGAAATGGGGGATCCCTTATACAGAAGCCCGTGTTGATCTGAAGCGTGATGAATTAAAGGAAATGCTAAGTGTCACAGATGGGGTCCGTACTGTACCGCAAATTCTTATCGATGGAAAATGGATAGGTGGTTTTACCGAGCTCACCGAACTTCACATGGAAAGCAAACTTGACGAGCTGATGCATTAACGTTCATGTTTGATGAATGAATCTAGCACAGCGCACCAGGTATTTGCGATATTTTCAAGATTATACCCTCCTCCGCCCATTGCCATGATTCTTCCTTGCGAATACTTATCGGCAATCCTGCATAATCGGCTCGCGGCATACGCATGTGACTCGGTAGAATATTCCATATGAGTTATTGGGTCACCACTGATGCTATCCGCACCACATTGGAATAGAATAAATTCCGGTCGCATTTCTTCCAGGAAGCGTTCCACCTTATCCCATGCCAACACAAAAGCTTCATCATCAGAATACATTGGCATCGGTATATTTAGTTTGGTTCCCTTTGCTGCGCCGTCCCCTGTTTCGGAATCATTACCGGTTCCCGGATACAAGTATCGCCCATCTTCGTGAATATCAGCAAAAATAACCACCGGATCATGATTAAAACTATAATAAACTCCATCGCCATGATGAGCATCAATATCGATATAAGCGATACGTTGTAATCCATATTCTATTTTTAATCGCTCGATAGCAACACCGCAGTCATTAAAAACACAAAATCCGGCCGCACTATCGCGCCGAGCATGATGCAAGCCGCCAATAGGAGTAAAACCTCTTTTGTATTCCCCTTGCATGATTCTCTCAATACCATTGACTGTGGTTCCCACTACTGTTCTGGCTATCTCAAACACGCCTTTAAAGGCAGGGGTATCACCACAGTCCAGAAATCCTTCACCGGATAGAGAGGCTTTTTTGACTCGATTCAGATATTCTTCAGTATGAAATAATAATAGCTGTTCGTCAGAGCCGGTAACGGGTGCCAGAACATCAACGTCACGATCTATTTTTAAAGTTCGAAACTGTTCAGCAAAGAAATCATGACGTGCAGGTCCAAATGGATGGGTTTGCCCAAAATTATACGCCGCAAGTTCGCTGCCTAAATAAACAAATGTTTTCATAAACTAAATATTATTCTAAGCGATGTGAAATTAATCGTGCCGGTGGATATGCATCCATAATCTGTGATGCGATTTCAAAACTCAGGTTTGGACGGGGTAAATGAGACACCCAAAGTAGATTTATTTTAAGGTTTAAATCAGCTAATAGAATTACATTTGAATACGTCTCTAAAATCGGATAAATTTTTTTCAGGATAAACCTCTGTTTGACAGAATCCAGCTGGTTCAGTTTTTTAACAATCACCATAAAATCAAAAGTACGTTCACCCGTCTCGGTACGTGTTGGGACGCGTTGCCATAAGGGTTGAGAGATAATGTACTCAGCCGAAATCTCAACCTGTTTTTGTTTCAATTTATCAGAGCGAAAATTTTGCAAATGATGTCTACCCAGCTGAAGTTATTGTAAATAATTAACTAATACTATAGATGAGTCTTTCGGGTTCTGCTAAAAAATCCATATACCGATGTTTGACAACTACATCATTTATTCTGAGTACATACTAAACGTCATCATTGTCTTCTTCCCATTCACCGCTCTCATAATCATGAGTGATTTCATCCCCCGGGTGAATATCTCGTATCGCACAAACTTCTAATGTATCGTACAACACAACATTCGGCTCATCACTATGATTTATATACTTGAATTTACATAAAATTCGTAATGGATGATCTTCATCGACCCATAAAACATATGCACCATTGCCATTGGTTCGGAAGCCTTGAATAGAACCTAGAATATCGCCTTCGGAAATAAAGTCTTGCGCAAACAAACCCTTACCGTGAATTGGGCTCATTGCCACTTTTAGTTTAGCGTGATTGGGAGTGAAAATCAGCATGGATAAACCTTTTAAATATTCACATGAAATTAATTATATCGAATTTCATAGTCTATTTCATTAACAACGAATCGCTCACAAAATACCTATTTAGCCAAGAAATGCTTGCTCTGATTTTAAGTACTTCTCTTCCTCCGCCGTATTCAATCTTCCAAGTATTTTATTTCGATGTGGAAAACGGCCAAATTGATCAACTATATCATGGTGATGACGGGCATATTTAAGATTCTCAGTGAACCCAGCCTTTGAAAAAAGTTCAATAGCCATCTCCTGATCTTTAATATCTTCGCTATGCATATAAGGCATATAAACGAATTTCTTTTTCTGTTCAGCTAATTTTTTATCAAAACCCTTTGTTATCGCCAAAAAAGCGACATCTCGAGACATGGCCTCAGCAGCAAAGCTTTCTTTTTCGCCTCGATACATATTCAATGGAAATTGATCGAATAATAAGATAAGCGCCAAACACCCTGAGGGAGATGCCTGCCAATGCTCTAGCTCGCCGCCAACAGCGATATGATAGGCTGCTTCGAATCGTGATTTTATATCACGATCCAGTTCTGGCGTTGAATTAAACCAGTGCCTGGCTATCTCCGCCGAAAACCAGAAATCAATTATTGAATCTAATAAGTCCTGTTTAATCATACTATTAATTCTTTGTCTCCCGGTCGTAGATTAACTCAACACTCTCGTGGCGTGCAGAACCCGATAATAAATGTTCAACTACGTTACTATCTGAATGTATATTATCTACTTCCAATCCATGTAACACTAAGTAATCCGCTATTAAATCACAGTAACTCATGATTGATCTTGACTCCGCGCACATCAAACACGTCCGCCCTCTGGATACCAAATTCGTTAACTGTATGATTGCCGCAGGAAACTCGGATCCTTGCATATAATCAGCATAACTCGCTAACTCGGGCGAAAGTTGACTGTGTTTTGAATTTCTATTTAATTCTCGATCGTCACCAAACTGTCGACCAGCCCAATGATAAATGATATTGATCGCAGAGAGTTTTTCACGCAAGATAGACTGGCTAAAGTCTGCTGCTGTAACGGAATCAGGGCTGGCACGAATATCGACTAAAATACTTATATTAAGATTTTCCATGGTTGATATGAAATTATTAAGTGCGTAGCCTTTATATCCAATACAATATAATTTTTTATCGGACATAACGTAACAATTTCTAATTATTAAGGAATTTACAGTGCGGCCAACCGTAACCCCACCGCCAGGGCAAATAACTGCACGGTTTCCCACCTAATCGTACCGCTCGATACATTAGGGTACTGGTTATTTTAAATTGAATAAGAACTTGTTGCTCAGTTAAATTAAATTTATTCGCCAGACGTTCACTATTTTTAACACCGTAATCAAGTACGCATTGCCGCAATGTTTTATCAGCCTTTAAGCGTTTGTCAAAACCATTTTTCGTCTCTCCTTTCCAGTAGGCACGATCATGTGTTACACAGCACGGCTCCCAGGGTGGACGATTACTTAAAAACTGCTTGAAATCAGAAGATATTTTTGCGAATCCCTTCCAGGCATCGGAAAGGCCACCGCTACAACCGTCCGTCTCAAATTCTACCAGGATTGACTTCGGATCAGATTGTACAAGTGCTAATTGTTCTAAATTCCACTGTTCAAGATCACGATTCATTTTCAGGATAATATTCTGTTTTTCTGGCTCAGCAAAAAGTGGGGCTTGAATCCCAAGCAACAATACTAGCAATAATCTTAAAACACTAACGAGATTCATCCTTTCACCCAGCAAACTCAACGCCTGTTCCGCCTGACCCACAATAGCCCCCAGGATTCTTTGCTAAATACTGCTGGTGATATTCTTCCGCATAGTAAAAATCACCTGCTGGTATAATTTCAGTTGTAATCATACCCTTGTCATTAGCCAATAAGATTTGCTGATATTTTTCCCTGCTTTGCTCGGCCAAAGTTTGTTGCTCCGAAGTATAGTAGTAAATACCAGAACGATATTGGGTACCCATATCATTTCCCTGGCGCATGCCCTGGGTAGGATCGTGCAAGTTCCAGAATATTTTTAGAAGATCTAAGTACGCGGTATCATTTTGAGAATAAATTAGCTGAACGACTTCATTATGCCCTGTCTGTCCTGAACAAACTTCCTGATAGGTAGGGTTTGGTGTTAGTCCAGCAGAATAGCCTACAGCAGTAACATAAATTCCCTGGCTTTCCCAGAAGCGTCTCTCTGCTCCCCAAAAACAGCCTAGACCAAACATTGCGTATTCGATATCCACAGGGTATGGCGGCAGTAAATTATGACCATTCACATAATGTTGAGATGGAGGTTTTATTGCACTAGCTCGCCCAGGTAATGCCTGCGCTTTATCCGGTAAAGTTGATTTTCTAATAGAACCGAGCATGTATCGTCCCTCGCCAGTATTTAAAATACCCATTTTATTTTATCTAATAGCCATTGTCATTGAATATCCGCAGAATAATGTCCACTCGTAATAAGATAAACTTAATGCTTAGCGCATGAAAGTTATAACAGAATTACACTAACGAGATTTTTTATCGGACAATGAAAATAGCTTATCTTTAGCCTGATTATAGACACTTTGTGGAATAATCCCCTGACTGGCTAAGCGCCGTAACATTCTCATTTCACCTGCAATTTGATGTTGAGGTTTTAAATCCCAAAATCGACGGGCTTTTTGCAAGTTACCACTTAACGTATCAATAAATGTTTTATAGCTACGATAATTTGGGTTGCTGATCAAAATCTCAAATAAACTGACTTTAGCATAACGTGATACAAAAACACGCTTCCTCGATATGTTTAATAAAAATAATACTAGCGCTAATAAACCCGTTAGTCCAATACCCAACGTAAATGAAAACTCATATGCTGCCAATGAAAACCCAAAAATAGATTTCACAAGATAATATCCAGCAAGAACCAGCATACAGAAACTCAACAATACCAGCCAATGCCATGAAAAATGCAACCGCAATTGACCCTTGTCGGCTAATGCCAGCAAATGCACAGCATAGGTTTGCGGCTTCGGTTTGCTTTTAATGCTGATTCTAACTTCTTTACCGTTTATGATCTGGAACTCACGAACCGGGCCTAGTCGGCCCTGTTGTTCTAAACTGGCATTTATTTCAATCGTCATGGATATTAAACACTTTCAGGAGTATGACTACTTTTATAGTCGTCACCGTCTAATAGATCTTTAAGGCTAATTCCCAGAATTGCAGCCTGCGCCGCAGTCTGATACTTATCAAAAATGAACGTAATTCGGTCATCGTCTGGAAGATGAGTAATTTTAACAACGTCATCCTCTTCAGCTTGTCGCACCGCCTTTAAAATATCACTCACAGTCAGCACATCGGGTGCTTTTCCAGGTATTAATTCAGCGGGGTCAGAATCGGTTCGAATCAATAATCTCGCTCGAAGCAGGCTCTGAATGACTGGACTAAGCGACTCCGAAGATATATTTAAAAACTGATTTAATTCACCAAGTGTTATCGTTTTATTTTCAGAGTAATAACACTCTGCAATCTTGAGCATGGCCGTTAATGCCGCTATCTCTTTCATTCTATTACTTAAAGTCCATTTTCGTTTATTTCGCGAACGGTATGCAGGATTTTGATAATAGAATGCAATACAGGCACCAACTAATATAATAGTCCAGCTAATGTATACCCAAATCATGAAAAAGAATAATGCTGCAAAAGCAGAGTAGATTGCAGAATAATTTGCCTGGGAAACATACGAAGCAAATAACCATCCAATTGTCTGCCAGGCAATACCGGCGACAACGGCACCAACAAAAGCAGAGGAAAATTTAACTTTGGTATTCGGGATAAACATATATATAAAGGTAAATGCCAATATGACTAACGCATACGGGATGGCCAACTCAAAAACACTCGCTATCGAACTAAAAAAATCGTACCCCAACACAGCCTTATATAGCGTTGTATTTGTCAGTGTTGCAGTTAAACCTATTGCAGTAAAAACTAAAACCGGGCCTATCAGGATAACACTAAAGTAATCGCTGAACCGCCTGACAAAGCTTCGTTCTTCAGAAACATGCCAGGTAAAGTTAAACGCCGACTCAATCTTCTGAATCAACGATATAACTGTATACAGGAGTAGCATTAATCCTACCGAACCTAAAATTCCAAAATTAATTCCTTCAACGAATTTTATAATGGTGGTAGTGATTTCCGGGCCACGCTCACCTAATGGTTGTAATAAATTGAGCAAAGCCGGTTCAATTTGATTATGCGCACCAAAGCCTTTAAGTACTGACACACTTACTGCAATCAGCGGCACAATCGAAAGTAGACTTGTATAAACCAGGCTCATCGAACGAAGATTTAATTGCCCATCGAAAAATAAATCTCGAATGGTTAAATAGGCGATACGTAAGGTGTTGATTAAATATCTTTGCCAAATGGATGATTGCGTAAAATCCGTATCCCATATAAATGTGATCATTTTTGCGCGGATATGTTGAGTGTAATTAATCATTTTATTATTCTATTTATAATATATTACTGTATTTTAATCGCTTACCAGGAACCTGAT
>QILH01000060.1 GCA_003233255.1 Gammaproteobacteria bacterium
GTCCCGCTCACCTTGAACGTTTAACCGAATTAAAAAATCAGGGACGCTTAATCCTCGCCGGGCCCTTACCCGCCATTGATTCTGAAGATCCCGGGCCAGCAGGCTTCAGCGGATCACTTATCGTAGCTGAATTTAGTTCACTTGAAACAGCGCAACAATGGGCTAATGCTGACCCCTATGCGCATGCCGGGGTTTACCAAAACGTATCCGTCAAGCCCTTTAAATACGTCTTGCCCTAACACCATAAATTGCTAATAGAAGGAGCGCACATGAAGTTTATATCAACCCTTTTAACATTTCTCACAATAACGCTGTTTGCTGCATACCCCGCCCTCGCCGCAGAAACAGTCGCGATAGTCAATGGCACAACCCTCACAGATAAAGATTTAGATCGGCACATCACCATGATTCAAACCATGACTCGCAAAAAAGTCGAAAATCCCAAACAGGCTTTAGAAAATCTTATTGATCGTGAGATCATGTACCAGGAAGCAAAAAAACAAAAAATCGATCAGGATCCCGAAATAAAATTCATCGTCGAATTTCAAGCCCGCGAACTGTATAACAACGCCTTATTAAAAAAAGTGTTAGGTGAAAAACCAATAACCGATGACGAAGTTAAAAAACTTTATGACGAAAAAATTAAGACCCTGGAAATAAAAGAGTACAAGGTTCGACACATACTCTTCAAAAAAGAAACTACGGATGGAGAAAGTCAGGCAAAAGCCGTTATCGCTCAGCTGGATACCGGAAAAGATTTTAATGAGCTGGCAAAAGCCAAATCACAGGGCCCATCGGCGGAAAAAGGGGGCGATATCGGCTGGATGAATCTGTCCACCATGCGTGACATGCCTGGGTTTGCTCAAGCCTTATCAGAAATGAAAAAGGGCACCTACAGTAAAACACCCATCAAGTCTACTTATGGTTGGCATGTTCTAAAACTCGACGATATCCGTAAAAAAGAACCCGCCACCTTTGAGCAATCCAAAAAACAACTGCGCAATATAATTCAGCAACAACGTATTCAGGCCTATGTGGGTTCGCTCAGAAAGAACTCGAAAATTGAAATCAAGTTAAAATGATAATTCAGCATAGCCGCAGGCTATGACACAAATAACATTGCTGTCGATTTATAATAAACCGGGCTTGTCCCGGTTTTAATTTATTTTACTTTTTTAATTTCTTAATTAATTTTTTAAATGCAACCTCATCAAGCAGCTCTATCCCCAGCGATTCGGCTTTGGTAGCTTTAGAACCCGGCTTCTCGCCAACGACAACATAGCTAGTTTTTTTCGACACACTGCTACTGACCGTTGATCCTAGCGACTCAAGAACCTCTTTTGCCTCATCGCGACTCATATCAGATAATGTTCCGGTAACAACAAAGGTTTTATTCTGCAGAGGTAGATGAGCACCTTCATCCACGGGCACATCAGCCCAATGGACTCCCGCGGTAATTAATTTATCAATAACCGCCCGGTTATGTTCCTCATGAAAGAAATGAACAATGCTTTCAGCAACAACCGGACCAACATCCGGTACAGCCATTAATTGCTCATGTGATGCGGCTATCAATGCAGGCAAACTCCCAAACGAATTGGCCAGTGTTTTTGCCGTTGTTTCGCCAACTTGCCGGATACCTAGTGCAAATATAAATCGTGCCAGAGTTGTATTTTTACTTTCATCAATGGCATCCAGAACATTCTGGGCCGACTTCTCGGCCATACGTTCCAGTTTGGCTAACGTTATTTTGTCCAGCCCATACAGATCAGCCACATCTTTAACATTGTCAGTATCAACCAACTGTTCAACCAGTTTGTCACCCAGGCCATCAATATCCATGGCCTTACGGGAAATGAAATGTTTAATTGCTTCCTTTTGTTGTGCCGAACAAAACAATCCGCCCGTGCAACGCATCGCAGCTTCCTCATCAAGACGAATCGCCTCCGATCCGCACACCGGGCAGATTTTAGGAAGTTTATATTTTCGCGCTCCCGCTGGACGTTTAGATTTTACTACAGCAACAACTTCAGGAATAACATCACCTGCACGCCGAACGATCACCGTATCGCCAACACGAATATCTTTACGATCAATTTCATCTTGATTATGCAGCGTCGCATTTGTCACTGTAACACCACCCACAAATACTGGTTCTAGTCTAGCAACCGGTGTCAGAGTTCCCGTTCTGCCTACCTGAACATCAATCGCAAGGAGTCTGGTCATTTCTTCCTGAGCAGAAAATTTGTGCGCGATAGCCCAGCGCGGTGCGCGCGAAACAAAACCCAACTCATTTTGCTGCTCAATACTATCAACCTTATATACTACGCCATCGATATCGTAATCAAGCTTGTCACGTTTTTTTTGAATTAACCGATAATAGTCTATACACCCTTTTGCACCGGCCACCCGTTTCACTTCAGAACTAACCGGCAACCCCCAGGATTTTAGTCGTTGCAAAATATCAGAATGAGAGTCAGGCACGTTGCCCTGTTCCACCAGGCCCACCGCATAGCTGTAAAACATCAAAGGACGAGTTGCAGTAATTCTGGAATCGAGTTGACGTAAAGAACCTGCCGCCGCATTACGTGGGTTGGCAAAGACTTTATCGCCTTTCTTACGTTGCAGCTCATTCAGTTTAGCAAAACCTGATTTAGTCATCACCACCTCACCCCGTATTTCCAGACGTTTGGGGTAATCGTCGCCCTGCAATCGTAATGGTATGGCATCAATGGTTCGTACATTCTGGGTAACATCTTCACCAGTTATGCCATCGCCGCGTGTCGCACCACGAACTAAAACCCCATCTTCATATAGTAAGCTGATAGCTAATCCATCCAGTTTCGGTTCGACAGTATAGTTTATCTTATCAACATCCAGTTTTTCCCGAGCACGTCGATCAAAATCATTCACCTCTTCATCATCAAAGGCATTGTTCAATGAAAGCATTGGTAACAGGTGTTCTATTTGCGAAAAAGCCGACAAGGGTTGATCACCAACTCGTTGTGTTGGTGAATCCGGGGTTATAAGTTCAGGATGCTTTTTTTCTAATGACTCAAGCTCGCGTAATAACCGATCATATTCACTATCAGGAATTTCCGGATCATCAAGCACATAATATCTGTGATTATGAAATTGGATATTTTTTCGAAGTTTACTTATTCGTTCTTTATCTGAAACTGGCATAGTACCGTTATGTATTATGATTATTTTTAATTTGGGTCATTTTTTGTTTAAACCGGTAGGCTTCTACTTTTTCTTTTAAATGGCTAATGGTCTGATTGGTCAAAATACTGCGTGTATCATCACACATATCACCAGAAAGTTTAGCAGCCAGATCTCGACCTTTGTTTATTAAAATTAAAAAGGCCTCTCGCGCTTCGATCGGTGCAGGCAGATGGAGATACAAGATTAGACCAGGCGAATCAAATGTACCTAATTTTTCTTCGTCAAATGTCCCCGGTTCAACGATGTTAGCAAGCCCAAGTAGTTTTTGTTGAAATCCTTGTTGATCTTTTACATCCAGATAATAAACACCCGAACGATCAAGGTAAAAATTAGATTCTTCCATTGCAAATTTTATATTCTCACCGGTAAACTTTCGGCCGTGTCGCGCAATAATAGTTATGGGAACAAATAGTTGCTCACCCGCAGGGGCAATTTGATCGCTGGTTAACTCCACTATCAAGGTCACATCATCTGTGTTCGAGATAACCTGTTTTCGCTCAGCGACTATAGACTTCACATCAGCCAGGTCTTCTGTGCTAAGCTCTTCTTTTTTTGAAATAATATCTTCACTGACGAATTGTTCCCATTTAGGTACGCTAAATTTGAACCGGGCAAATAGATTTAGCCAGGAAAATGTCGAGCTGGTTTTGAGTGGGTGTTCGTCAGAGTCAACCTGTCGCTTGCCCAATAAATATATTGAACCGATTATTAAAATTCCAACAATTATCAACGAGACACGTAACGTATCCATTGTTGTTCTCTCGCAACAGGTTTAGTTATACAGCCGCCAGCTTTACAGCTTCGTCAACATCGACAGCCACCAACCGGGAAACACCGGGCTCATGCATGGTGACACCGGTAAGATGCTCTGCGATCTCCATCGTGATTTTATTATGGGTAATAAAGATAAACTGGATTCTATCGGACATATGCTTTAACAGCTCGCAATAACGTACAACATTAGCGTCATCCAGCGGTGCATCGACCTCGTCCAGCATACAGAAAGGCGCAGGGTTTAACTCAAAAATCGCAAATACCAGCGCCACCGCCGTTAATGCCTTTTCTCCACCGGATAGCAGGTGAATGGTACTATTACGTTTACCCGGTGGGCGGGCCATAACGGTAATACCGGTATCGAGAATATTTTCACTGGTCATTTCCAGATAGGCTTTACCGCCACCGAATAAACGCGGGAACAACTCTTTAAAGCCAGAATTAACTTTATCAAACGTATCCTGGAAACGGGTCTTGGTTTCTTTATCAATTTTTTCAATCGCATCTTCGAGTGTATTCAAAGCCGAAACAAGGTCTTCATTTTGCGCATCAAGATAAACCTTGCGTTCCGTTTGTTGTTCAAACTCTTCGATCGCCGCCAGATTAATAGCACCAAGGCGCGAAATTTTACGCTCAACTGAATCGACCGTCTCCTGCCATTTTGCGGCCTCGGCATCGTCAGGCATTTCTTTTAGTAACACATCAACTTCGAAACCCGATGACTGAACATCTTCCTGTATGGTCTGGCGACGAACTTTCGTTTCCTGCCAGCCAATCCGAGTATCCTCAAGTTTGCTACGGCTAAGCTGGACATCTTCCTCAGATTTTATCCGCGCATCGTCCAGCTCACGGTGCGTGCCTTCAATCTCCTGAACCTTATCACGCGCACCATTTAATGTTTTTTCAACTTCGACTCGGTTCTGTAAAAGTTTTTCAAGTTCGGCAGACATCTCAGTTAAGGGCTGATCTATTTCTTTTATTGCCGCATGTAATTCATCACGCCGATTGGTGAGTTGATTTTGTTGACTATCTGTCCGCGCCAGGGCATTTTTAATCGAACCAAGTTCAGCCCGAATAGCTTCAGCGCGCACCCGAACTTCCTGTGCCTGCTCTCGTGAATTGTTTGCCTTAGTACGCGCTTCTTCAAGAGAAGTTTGCAACTCACTGCGTTGTTTATTTAATTTTTCACGTTTCAGTTCAAGGCTTGCAACTAATTTTTTCGCCTGTACCTTGCGCTCACTCGATTGGATGATCGCTTTCTCAGCACTTTCAATTTGCGCTTTTATCTCAGACAGGTCATGTTCGATATGTAAGATATGCTTTTGCATTTGCTCATAACGAGAGTTCAAGCCGCTGGCTTTGCCATTGGCTTCATTATATTCTTTATTTAGTAACTGTAATGACTGCTGCAAGATATCGCGCTGCTGTTCGTATTGCTTTAGTTTATCCTGAGCCTGATTTCGTTGCAGCTGCACTTTGGCAAACTCTTTTTCCAGATCATCGATATTTCCTTCGAGTTGCTTTAGCTCCTGTTCACGCTGCAATACACCCTTATGCGACTCTTCCTGTTTAATAACTCTCAGCCAACCAATGCCTAACCAGATTCCATCTTTGGTGACGACCGATTCCTGACGCATTAACCGTGGACGTAAAGCTAAGGCATCATTAAGATTATCTACCGCATAAACACCTTCCAGTTGCGGTAAAGCAGGCCCGCCAGAACGAATCTTGCTGCTTAAAATAGTAGCTTTGCTATGCTGAGGTTCATCGTATGATTGCGCTTTCTCTATCAGGGTAAGTTGACCTTGAGAGAATGCTTTCACTTTATTAAATAAGGAATCAAGGCTATCGACACAAACCGCCTCAAGGTGGGCACCGAGCACACATTCAATCGCCACTTCCCAGCCGTGCTCCACATCCAGCACTTCGGCTAAACGTTTCGCCTGCTCAAGATTCTCACTTTGTAACCAGTCTTTAACGCCTTCCTGTTCCTTACCTAAAGCCGCTTTTTGAACGGCTACCTGCGAGGCATGTTTTGAACGTAGTATCTGCAGATTTTCCTGCTCGTCATCGTATCGAGTGCTGATCTCCTGCAACTTATCTTTCAATGTAACAATTTCACTCTGCGTGGAATTTAAATCTTTTTGTTTTTCGTCTAAAGTTTGTCGTTTGCTTTCCAGTTCGACATTCAATTCCGCCAGATCCTTTTCCAGCTCGGGATCAATATTATTAGCTCGCTCGGTTTTTAACTTTTCCTGTCGCTCTGACAGGTGGGAACGTTGCATTTCCAGTTGCTGCATGCGTGCAGCTTCAACCTCCGCGACCCGTGCAGGTTCGGCAGCCTGATGCGTAAATTGCTCCCACTGCGTTTGCCATGTATGCATCGCCGACTCGGACTCCTGTAGAGCCTGTACCGCAGCTTGTTCAGCTGCTTCGGCCTGTTCGGATGCCGGGTTTATTTTTTCTAATTCCTGTTCTAATTCAACAATTTTGTTTTGATCGATATTTAAATGCGTTTGCGCCTCGTTTAAATCCTTATCCAGTTGCGACAAATCATTTTGCTGCTGTTGTTTGCGTTCGCGCGTATGCTGAATAGATTGTTCCAGTCGTCCGATATCCGAACCTACGGCATAAAACTGGCTTTGTATTTTGTTAAGTAATTCGTTCGCTTCTGCCAGCGCTTCACGTTGTTTTTCAATATCCGATTCAATGTGGCGTTGTTTTGCACGTGACGCTTCCAGCTCTGTTTCCTGATCACGAATTTTCGTTTCAATGCCCTGTGCGTTGTCGTTTAAAGCTTTCCATTTCAGGGCCTGCAATTGCGCATTCAACACGCGCTCTTCTTCTTTTAGCACCTTATA
Organism: Gammaproteobacteria bacterium; assembly: GCA_003233255.1. Taxonomy (GTDB): domain Bacteria; phylum Pseudomonadota; class Gammaproteobacteria; order UBA6429; family Thiohalophilaceae; genus SZUA-24. The sequence goes on from QILH01000060.1 coordinate 6,864, forward strand.
ACGCTCAGCCGCTCTGGCCTGCCTTTGCAGATGGTTGATCTGTTTTTCCAGCTCTTCGCGTAAATCATTCAGGCGATCAAGATTATCGCGTGTATGGCGAATCCGGGTTTCAGTTTCTTTGCGACGTTCTTTGTATTTTGAGATACCTGCGGCTTCTTCCAAAAAGACCCGTAGATCTTCGGGTTTGGCTTCGATAATACGCGAGATCGTGCCCTGCTCGATGATGGCATAACTGCGTGGCCCCAGCCCGGTGCCAAGAAATATATCGGTGATATCACGACGGCGACATTTTGCGCCGTTTAAATAGTA
>QILH01000253.1 GCA_003233255.1 Gammaproteobacteria bacterium
CGCACCGTCGACCAAAAGGACATGCTCCAGCAACAGGAAGCCAGGGAAAAACAGACCAAAAACACCAGTTTTTTAGTAAAAAAGATCGTTTCTTCAGCAAACCAGGACGCACTGAAGATTAGAAAACAGCTCCTGGCACTCAACTAAATAATATCCGCTACCCTCAAAAAGGCAAATCAGTTTTAGCTGATTTGCCTTTATTTATTTCTGGCGTTTCATTCCGAAATAAATACGCTAATATCCCATCATGAAAATAAACAAAGACACGTCTTTTCTGCTTTCTTTAATGCAAAATTATATATCGGCATCACAGCCAACAATAAAACTAACCGATAGTGCCATCTCGCGTTGCACGCAATACGGTCTTGGCCCGCTGCTGGCTCATATCTATCTGGTTAATGACAACTTGACGACTGAAGCGCAGCGAGTAAAGCTGAATTCCATCGAGTTAACCTCAAAGTTCTATACCGCTTCACAAAAAAAGGCCCTTAATGAGATCCTGGCGCGTACTACAACTCCATATATCAGAATTATTCTTCTCAAAGGAATTCATCTGGCGGGATCCTACTATGCCTCACCCCATTTACGACAAATGGGAGACATCGACATCCTTGTTGATAAAATTCAAACAAACAATATTACCCGTATTTTAATTTCAATGGGGTATATTCAAAAATCTCATAATTCTGATGACTTTTATAAAACACACCACCATCTTATGCCCTTTTATCATACTCAAACGGGAGTTTGCATTGAGGTTCATACTCATTTATTTTTTGAATCAAAGCCATTAGGGGCAAGAGCACTTTTTCAACTTGATCATATACATCAAAATCTTACTCTCCTGAAGAAGGAAATGCCTCAACAATACGTGCTAACACCTGAGTTAAATTTACACTACACCATTACCCATTGGCTTCGAGAATTCAGGATTGAAACCAGTTTTATTCAGCTCATCGATATATGCCTGCTAATGAAGCACAAGCCTTTCAGCTGGGAGAAGTTTATAGCGCTCATCAAAACAAGAGATCAGGCGACTGAAATAAAATTAACACTGGGCTTTCTGTTTCGCAATAACATAATTTCTTTACCCGATAATATTGTTAATGAAATTATCTCACAGAAAGATTCGATGGGGCTATTGGGGAAGCGGTTATTACAAACCATTCTTGATGGTTACATAAACCAGGATAAATTTATAACCCAGGTACTCGGGAGTGCAAACTGCGCAAGAATTCTAAGATCGTATTTTAGAAACGAAAAAAGTTGGCTAAATCACCTTCACGCCCTGAAAACATTAATATTACCTTCGGATAAAGACAGCCTTCCTCCGATTGTGAGCATTCGGGATCGAATAACAAATCTTATCAAGCGTGGTATAGGGAATTACGATAAAAACTAGGCATTTTATCGTGCCCCACGCCCAAACAAAATAACTTCAGCGGTTTGCAATAAAATCAGGGTATCAAGAAACAGGCTCTGATTTTTTACGAAATATAAATCATATTGTAACTTTTCAAGCGCGTCCTTTTCAGACGACCCATATGGGTAAAGAAGTTGTGCCCAACCGGTAATTCCAGGTCGCACACGATGTCGTTCAGAATAGTAAGGAATCTTTTCTGACAGCATAACAACAAATTCAGGACGTTCAGGTCTCGGGCCAACAAAGCTCATATCGCCACGTAATACATTTAAAATTTGAGGTAGTTCGTCGATACGTGTTTTACGGATAAATTTGCCAACCAGGGTAATTCTCGAATCGTTTAGCGTCGCCCATTGAGCTTTTCCAGACTTTTCGGCATCAACCACCATGCTTCTGAATTTTAGCACCTGAAAGGGGCGACCATCCAGGCCTACACGAACTTGTTTAAAGAATATCGGAGCATTAAAACTACAGCGACATTCCAAAAAAATGGCTATTACCGCTAATAACATAAATGGCCATGTAATCAGAAGTAAAAACAGGCTTGCCGTAATATCGAACGCACGTTTTCCAAAATCACGCCCAGCACTGCTGTTAAAACCGCCTGAAAAGAGAAACCAACTAGGATGCACCTGATCAATTCTTATCTTTCCTGTTTCACGCTCAAAAAACGTTACCACATCAAGGATATCGACACCCCGCATTTTGCAATCCAGTAATTCGTGCATGGGGATACCTCTGCGTCGATCATCAACGGCCAGGATAAATTCTTCTATGTCGTATTTTTCAACCAAATCGGCTAATGGAGTATTAAGATTTATTATTTTGTCGTCTGCAACAACTTTTTCTTCTCCACGAAAGTGAACATAACCTATTATAGTAAATCCAAATTGATCCGAACGACGGCGTAACTCGGTAATGGTTGCGGCTCTTTTACCCGAACCCAATACCAAAATTTTCTTTTTAAAAATATCAGGATCCGCTTTTTGAATAATGACTCGAACAATCGTTATCAGTATAAAAGAACTGATAATTGAGATAATAAGAATGCCACGGCCCAGATAGATACTGGGTAAAAGATAGAACACAACGGATAACGCAACCAGACCAATAATAAATGCGGCCGTCAAACGTAGTGAAAATCCATATAAGCCTTCTCGTAGTCTTGCCTGATACAAACCTGCCGAGATCATGGCAACAAGCATTATGCTAAAAAATATGCTTGCTTCCAGCCAGTATTTAGCGAAAGCCATGTAGAATTCTGGAAAATCATCGTACAAACGTAATAAAATTCCTAAAAATACACTTAAAAATAAGATAGCGGCCTCAACCGCGCCCAGAATAAGAAAAGGAAATCTTACATAATGATTAAAAATTTTAATTGTGCTCAATTATTTACACTCATATTCAACTAATTAGTTTTCAAGACAAACCTATTACATTAGAATACCGAAATATTCTCGTGGAGTACCTCAGGATAATACAGTGAGAAGCAACTGCAGGCCACTTCATATAATTTGATTTTACAAATCGCAGTATAACACCCTTTGATCCTTTAAAAGTAAGAGACAATATATGGCAAACGACGATAAAATTGCAGTAATTGGCCTGGGCTACGTAGGCTTACCATTAGCCGTTGAATTTGGAAAAAAATACGAAACCATTGGATTTGACATTAATCAGTCCCGTGTCGACGAACTGCTGGCAGGAGCCGATTCCACACTTGAAGTGTCTGCGCAAGAGCTTAAAACAGCAACCAGACTAACGTACACTAAAGATCTGGACGGTATAGCAGATTGCAACATATACATTGTCACCGTTCCAACCCCGATTGATGAATATAAAAGACCCGATCTAAGCCCACTCATATCGGCCAGTCATGCTGTCGGCAAAATTATAAATAAAGGCGACATCGTTATTTATGAGTCAACGGTTTATCCAGGGGCAACGGAGGATGATTGTGTGCCGGTTCTGGAGAAAGAATCTAACCTTATTTTTAATAAGGATTTTTATGTCGGTTATAGCCCCGAACGTATTAACCCTGGCGACAAACAACACCGCGTAACCACGATAAAAAAAGTAACCGCAGGCTCAACGCCTGAGACCGCTGAGAAAGTGGATGCACTATATCGCAGCATCATTACAGCCGGTACGCACTTAGCAAGCTGTATCAAAGTTGCCGAGGCCGCTAAAGTTATCGAGAATACGCAGCGCGATCTCAATATTGCCCTTGTCAACGAACTGGCGCTAATCTTCAACAAACTTGAAATCGATACGCTTGAGGTGCTTGAGGCCGCGGGCACAAAATGGAACTTTCTGCCTTTTCGTCCCGGTCTGGTTGGCGGTCATTGCATTAGTGTCGATCCTTATTACCTCACCCATAAAGCTCAGGAAATAGGTTATAACCCCCAGGTTATTCTCGCCGGACGTAGAATTAATGACAGTATGGGAGAATATGTCGTTGAACGTACCGTAAAACTCATGACCCAAAATCGCATTCATGTCGTTGATTCAAATATTCTCATCATGGGACTTACTTTTAAAGAAAACTGTCCCGATCTACGCAACACCAGAGTCATCGATATCATCAAAGAATTTGAGACCTATAACGCAAATATTGATATTTATGATCCGTGGGTGGATCCTGAAGAAGCAAAACACGAATACGGAATCACGATTGTCAAAGAGCCCAAACAAAACCACTATGACGCGATTATCCTGGCCGTAGCCCATGAACAATTCTCAAAACTTGGGGGAACAGGTATTCGAAAAATGGGTAAAAAAGACTGTATTTTGTTTGACGTAAAATATGCCCTGCCAAAATCGGCAGTTGATGCACGTTTATAATTCACTGAGGGAAATTAATGAAAGTTTTGATTACAGGTACCGCTGGTTTTATCGGTTCTACGTTAGCAATTCGTCTATTAGAACGTGGTGACGAAGTCATTGGGATTGATAACCTGAATGACTACTACGATGTCAGCTTAAAAGAAGCACGTCTGGAACGCGTCAAGAGCTATGACAAATTCACCGAAGTCCGTGAAGATATGGAAAATGCGGAGGTCATGAAAGAGGTATTCCGCAAGCACCAGCCACAACGCGTGATAAATTTAGCCGCCCAGGCAGGAGTACGATACTCCCTGGAAAACCCACGCGCCTACATTGATACCAATATCGTCGGATTCCTGAATATACTGGAAGGCAGTCGCCATAATGGCGTTGAGCATTTACTCTATGCATCCAGTAGCTCGGTTTATGGTGCTAATACGAACTACCCATTCTCAGTCCATAACAATGTAGACCACCCTGTTAGCCTCTATGCCGCAACCAAGAAATCGAATGAGCTGATGGCGCATACCTATAGTCATCTGTTTAATATTCCGACTACCGGCCTTCGCTTCTTTACCGTCTATGGCCCATGGGGTCGACCCGATATGGCATTGTTTATGTTCACCAAGAATATTCTGGCCGGTAAACCGATTGATGTATTCAACTATGGCGATCACAAACGTGACTTTACCTTTATTGACGATATCGTTGAGGGTGTCATTAGAACCCTGGATAACGTGGCCACGCCAAGCGCCGACTGGACAGGGGATAATCCCGATTCAGCGACCAGTAAAGCGCCCTATCGACTTTATAATATAGGCAACAATAACCCCTGTACGCTGTTGCGCTATATTGAAGTGCTGGAAGAATGCCTGGGCATGAAAGCAGAAATGAACATGCTGCCGTTACAGGCTGGTGATGTCCCCTACACATACGCAGATACGAGTGATCTGATGGACGATGTGGGCTACAAACCCGATACGGCGGTTGAAGATGGTATTGCTAAATTTGTTGAATGGTATAAAGACTTCTACAAAGTCTAAATCGTTCGTTAGAGTTAATAAAAAGGGATGCCTGGCGTCCCTTTTTTAATCCAGCTACTGTCGTCATCCTGGACGCAGTGAAGGATCTTGTGCGATGCAAATAACCTGGTTAAATGGTGTGTAAAAAATTTGTTCGTTGCAACTAATGTATGGTCGGGACAGCAGGATTCGAACCTACGACCCCCACACCCCCAGTGTGGTGCGCTACCAGACTGCGCTATGCCCCGAATATGATGTTATTTCTGTGATTTGTTGCTGATGTAACAGGTCGGACGAGATGTTACCACAAAAGCCGATAGGCTTAACTAGAAAATCAGTTTAAGAATTGAGGATGATTTTAATCGCTTCCAGTTCGCCAAGCATATCGCGAATAGTATCTGAACTCAGTTTTTCACCTTCTTTGTCCACGTCCGATAACTGCAGACGCGCCCCGCCAATGGTGTAACCCTGCTCATACAGCAGACTGCGAATCTGACGAATCATTACTACGTCCTGGCGCTGATAATAACGTCGATTGCCTCGTCGTTTTACCGGTTTTAGCTGCGGAAATTCCTGCTCCCAATAACGCAATACGTGCGGCTTCACCTGACACAGGTCGCTAACCTCGCCAATGGTAAAATACCGTTTGCCCGGAATCGGGGGCAGTTCGTTATTGTTGCTGGGTTCCAGCATATGCTTCTACGCGTGCCTTTAGTTTTTGCCCTGGCCGAAACGTCACAACCCGTCGTGCTGTGATAGGAATGTTTTCCCCTGTCTTCGGATTACGTCCCGGACGTTGCTTTTTGTCCCGTAAATCAAAATTTCCAAAACCGGATAGCTTTACCTGTGCCCCTTTCTCCAAAGAGCCACGGATTTCTTCAAAAAATTGCTCAACCAGTTCTTTTGCTTCGCGCTTGTTCAACCCCAATTCTTCGAACAAGCGTTCCGCCATTTCCGCTTTGGTCAATGCCATCGTTTATTATTCTCTCGGCTTGTTATTGTCTTTGGGTTGCCCCAAGGTCGCCGCGCAGTTGTTCGATGACGCGCTGCATAACCTGTTCAATTTCACTGTCTGTAAGAGTGCGCGAAATATCCTGTAAGATCAAGCCCAGACTGAGACTTTTTCTACCAGAATCAATACCTTCGCCCATATACATATCAAATAACTCTATCTTCTTCAGTGTCCCGGGTGCTGCTTTTCTGATCGTTTCCTGCACGTTATCGGCCGTTACCGCCTGATCTACGACAATTGAGATATCTCGTCGTATCGCCGGGAACTTCGATACCGCCTCGAACTCGGGAAGACGGCCTTTTTGTAAACTATCTGCTTTTAATTCAAATAGATACATAGTGTGGTCTAGATCCAGCTGTTTTGCCACTTTTGGGTGAATTAATCCTACCCAGCCAATGGCCTGATCATCTCGATAGATTCTCGCCGATTGCCCGGGGTGCAACGCAGGGTGAGCCTCAGCAACGAATTTAAAGCTTGCCGAACAGGCACTTAGCTCAAATAATGACTCTAAATGCCCTTTCATATCGTAAAAATCTACGCCCGATACCGCCTGATCCCAGCTGGGTAACATCCGTTCACCCGTGAGCAAACCAGCAAGGGTCATTTCCTGATTTAAATCAGAGTCTTGCTGGATAAACTTAAGGCCGCACTCAAATAAAAATAACCTATTTTGCTGACGATGCAAGTTAAATTGTGCGACCTGGATCAAACCTGGCCATAAACTGGTGCGCATGATGGCCATATCGCTCGAAATCGGGTTGGCCAACGGCACGCCTTGCTTATCAGGTTCGATGATATCCTGAACCTGCTTATCCACGAAACTGT
>QILH01000136.1 GCA_003233255.1 Gammaproteobacteria bacterium
GGTGATTGTGTACCCATCGGCCTTTGTAACCAAAAGGGTGATGACCGATGAAGCCGGCGTAGAACATGTCGTGCGCTCTGATCTGGTTGGAGAATCCTGGCAGAAAGGGCCGGTTGTGCTGGCCTGGGATGATACTGAGAATGCGGGTATCATCGATGGTCATAATCTGGTGTTACATGAATTTGCGCACAAACTCGATATGCAAAATGGTGTTGCCAATGGATTTCCGCCCTTGCACATCGAGATGGATACGGCAAGCTGGGTTGAAGACTTTAGTACGGGCTATAAAGATTTTCAGCATAAATGTGAGAAAGGTCAGGATATCGGGATTAGCTGTTATGCGGCAACCGCCCCGGCCGAATTTTTTGCCGTGCTCAGTGAACTGTTTTTTGAGCGTCCAGATGTGATAATAAAACACTACCAAAACATTTATCATCAATTACGCCAGTATTATCGTCAGGATCCGTTGCAACGATTGGCAAAGGTTTAAAAAATGACAGGACGCTAATGGGGCAACCGGATAATTTTTTTACTCAGGGCAGAAATAAACAATTATATTGTGTTAACCTTTTACTCTCTTTATTTAGACAGACGAGACTTTAATGGACGATTGCATTAAAAAACTCGAAGCCAGTGGTGACTACAAGGTTATCCGACGCTTTAGTCCAGTAGAACAGTATCAAGCCGATAATGGCAGCGAAAAACGCATTGGAATTTTTCTGGATACCGAAACAACCGGTCTGGATTTTGATGACGATGCGATTATTGAGCTGGCGATGGTGCCATTTGAATTTGATTCGGATGGGAATATTTACCGTATCCTGCCTGCGTACAATGCCTTACAGGATCCGGGAATGCCCATCCCAACATTAGCCACGGACATTACCGGTATCACCGACGAAATGGTGGCAGGGCAGGCCATCGATAAAGAGCAGGTAGCAAAAATGCTAAGCGATGCGGTCATTGTTATCGCTCATAATGCCCGATTTGATCGCCCCTTTGTTGAGAGTTTTATGAACGAATTTCAGAATATCTCATGGGCCTGTTCAATTGCAGATGTGAACTGGAATGCCGAAGGGATGGAAGGGGTAAAACTTGAATTTCTCGCCTATAAATACGGTTTTTTCTTTGAAGGCCATCGTGCATCAATAGATTGTCAGGCGGGTATCGAAATTCTTAATCAGACATTGTTCAAGAGTGGCGAGAAGGTATTAAAACGTTTACTGGAAAGTGCGCGACGAACCGATGTTCGTTTGTGGGCCGAAGGTGCACCGTTTGAAAAGAAGGATGATTTAAAGAAACGCGGTTATCGGTGGTCGCCCGGTGGTGGGGGCAAACGCAAAGCCTGGTATCGAGACATAAACGAAGAATCACTCAGTGAAGAAATGATTTATTTAAATGATCAGATCTACCCGCGCGCCGTCTCGGAACTACCAACGGATCGCTTTAATGCCAAACAAAGATACTCTAATCGGATATAATGATCAGGCGGCCAGCTTAACCCTGTTTCGACCCGCGTGTTTAGCTTTGTAAAGTGCCTGGTCGGCGCGCTGCAGGATATCCTTGAAGCCTTCATCTTTTTTGCTTATTACTGCGACGCCAAGACTGGCGGTTATATCGATTAAATGTTCACCCGCAATGTAAGGATATTTATTAATGCGTTCGCGTACTCGTTCAGCAAGATAAGAGGCCGATTTAATGGGGGTGTCAGGCAGCAGCAAAGTAAATTCTTCACCACCCACTCGACCTAATACATCGGTGCTGCGAATTTCCTCTTCAATGGCTTCAACAAAAATCTGCAAAACATGATCCCCGGCGGCGTGGCCGTATTGATCATTAACATCCTTAAAGTGATCGATGTCGATCATCATGACCGACAAGGGACGATTGTATCGTTTTGCGCGGGTAAATTCTTTTTCGGCATGCTGCATAAAGGCGGCGCGACTGAGGGCTCCGGTTAAAGAATCGAATAAGGCCATATTGGCTAACTGACGTTCCATCTTTTTATAACGCGACAGATCCCGTTCGATAGACGCGAAGTACTGCAGATTACCTTTTGCATCATGCAATGGCACAATGTTCATATCCAGCCAGTGTGCCTGACCGTTTTTGGAATATTTCTGTAATTCAGTGCGTATGCCCTTACCTTTGCGTAAGGCGCGATTAATTTTATAACGTGCCTGTTTATCGGTATTCGGCCCATTGAACAGGTTGGGCGATTGGCCAATGACTTCGTCGGCCGGGTAACCCATTAATTTTTCAAAGGCGGGATTGACGTAGACGATGTGGGGGCCTCCATCGTCGAGTTCGACATCATAGACGATGACGATGTCATCGGTTTTGGTGACCAGATTTTCAAACAGTTTATCCATCATCATGGGCTTCTCCCACAATTGCATTATTGTTAAGATCGGCACTTAGGCGATAAACTTGAGAAAAGATCGAGGATCAGCGACAAACATGCTGATCTTTATATAGAAATGTGATCAAGTTGTTATTTTGCGTTTAGCTATAAAATATATTAATAATGGTTGTTGGCCCTATAATATATGGGGTAAAGGCCCAGTTTGAGCCGTTTTACGCTTATTCATCCCGCATAGGAAAGGGGCTATGGATTTAACCGAATTAAATAAGCAATTTTCGATTTGCGATAACGGAACAAAACTGCGCTTGCAGTCAGGTGCCGGTGATATTCCTCAAGTCGCGATCGAAAATAAAGCCGCAGCGGTAACGATAAGTCTACAGGGTGCGCACCTCTTAAGCTGGATACCGGTGGAACAACAAGACGTGATCTGGTTGTCAGAACAGGCGAGTTTTGTAAAAGGTAAAGCCGTTCGTGGGGGAATCCCCCTTTGCTGGCCCTGGTTCGGAGCACATGGCCTTGAAAATAAATTCCCAGCGCATGGTTTTGCGCGTACGGCGTTATGGCAGGTAGTCGATACAAAAGTATTATCCGCAGATGAAACCCAGATCACTTTTCAACTACAGACCCGTCAATTAGAAAATTTTATCCAGAAGATGTGGCCCTGGTCAACGCAGCTCGAGTACCGGGTCACCATTGCCAAAATACTTAAGCTGGAACTTATTACGACTAATCTCAGTAATGAAATAATTCAAATCGGGCAGGCCATGCATACGTATTTTCTGGTTGACGATGTTCATAACACCATCGTGACGGGACTGGAAGACAAAACATATCTTGATAAGCCTGATGGATTTAAACCTAAGATCCAGTCAGGCCCGATTCACTTTGAATCAGAAGTGGATCGAATCTATTTAAATACGGCTGAGCGAGTGACGATCGATGATCAGAAACGAAAGATCCACATCCGTAAACAGGGTAGCCAGTCGACGGTAGTCTGGAACCCGTGGCATGACGTCGCGTTAAAGATGGGTGACCTGGGCAAAAACGGTTATCGTAAAATGCTCTGTGTCGAGTCCGCCAATGCGGCCGAGGATACCGTGCGAATTTCGCCGGGGGGTTCGCATAGCTTGCAAGTGTGTTATGAGGTCGTAACCGTATAACCTAAAAACGATACACCAGACCCAGGGCCAGCGTCACAATATCGGTATCATCAATAATCGGGCTATCCCCAATACCACTACCGAGTTTTTCATATTTCAATTGTCCAAGTAATTGAATGTGTTTGCTGGCATCCCAGACGCCGGTAAGTGAAGTATGGATATTGGTGCTGCCCTGACCGCCATAAACAGGGCGTCCGGCGGCAACCTCATTGGCCTGCACCCCGTAAAAATGATCGACCAGTTTAGAATCCTGATAAGTTATGCCCGCGGTCGGTGTTAGCGTAAATGACTTGCCAGGTTTGAAGGCCTTACTGCCGGTGACAACGATTTCACTGCCATTGCTCTCGATAATATCGGTTAAAATTTGAAACGTATACGTTATATGGTGTGTTATGTATTGTGTAGATACGCCCGCAAAATAGGTGGGTTTGGTTTTATCTATGCCATTGAGTTCATTGTTGTCCGCAAAGGAGGCCTCAACCTCGTAAAATCTTGGCGTCGCTAATACGTCGACGCGAACGTTATTATTTTTCCATAGACGATAGCCAATATTAAGTCCTTCCACATAAAAGTCTTTATAGTTAAATGAAATATAGGGCAGTGACGCATCCTGAACATCGACGCCCACGAACGGTCGTTGCGCGAAAGAGCTGGTGAATCCTATTCCGTAACGGCTGGTCGTGCCGGCGTCTTTATCGAGGGTGGAGGTTTCAATCGCCACCGGAGCGGCGTTTGCTAAAAGGGTGTTGAACATAAAACCACTGACAATGAGAGCGGAGTGGATGGCGATCGAGCGTTTCTTGTTGCGCATAATGAGAATCCCATAACTTAGTTGGTAAAAGCTTCTCAGATTAGGCGGGCAAAACCTTCACAAAAGAGTCACATTTCAAATGTATTTAAATCATTGAAATAAAAAGTAAACTTATAGCAGGTAGTTTATAATAGTTATTCAGATGGCTAAGTCAGGTTACTGGACAGGTTCAGAAGCTGTAACACAGAGAATATGTTAGGCTGATGCCAGTTTCAAAAGCATAGAATGTGAGTAATAATTATATAGTATGGATATCGTAACCCAGGGTCTGCTTGGTGGTGTTTTAGCGCAAAGCGTTGCAGACCGGAATGAAAAAAAACTTGCTTCGTTTATTGGTGTGTTTGCCGGATTGCTGGCCGATGCGGATATTCTCATTCGGTCGTCGGATGACCCCCTGTTAAATATTGAATTCCATCGTCATTTTAGCCATTCACTCCTGTTTATTCCGTTCGGAGCGGCTATCGCAATGATTTTGTTATGGCCGTTTTTGCGTCGACATATAACCACATCGCGTTTATATTTATTTTGCCTGTTAGGCTACAGTCTGAGTGGTGTACTGGATGCGTTTACCAGTTACGGCACGCATTTATTCTGGCCGTTTTCCGAAGAACGTGTTGCCTGGAGACTTATTTCTATCGTCGACCCGGTTTTTACCCTGATCTTATTGCTCACCTTCATAACGGGCTTGCGTATGAAATTAAAAAAAGTAGCCTATGTGGGTTTATCACTGTCGACGGCCTATCTGTTGTTAGGGTATGTTCAACTACAGCGCGCTGAAAATCTGGCGGTTGAATTAATTCAATCTCGCAACCATGTCGTGGGCCGGCATATTGTTAAACCGACTATGGGTAACAATTTATTATGGCGCTCAGTTTATGTCTATGATGATCGCATCTATGTTGATGCGGTGCGGGTAAGCCTGTTTTCTGAGAATACTATTTATGAAGGGAATTCCGTAGCCTTGTTTAATATAGAGAAGGCTTTACCACAATTAGTTACCGATTCCGTCTTAACCAAAGATATACAGCGTTTTGAAGTATTCTCTGATAACTATGTTGCCCTGGATCCTTCGCAAAATAATGTATTGGGTGATATGCGTTACAGCATGCTGGCAAATAGCACAAAACCGCTATGGGGAATCGTTATTGATGTGACGAAACCTCAGCAACATGCTGACTATAGATTCTTTCGCAATCGAGATCAGGCTGTGCGTAAAACATTTATTAATATGGTGTTGGGCCAATGTGCAGAAGTTGAGTGTCCAGCTAATTAACTGGCCAGTCGGTCTTTAAATAAAGTTGCTCAACCTTTTCTCTTGCCCAGGGTGTTTTACGCAGAAATTTAAGGCTGGAAGAAAGACTGGGATCGGTGGTAAAACATTTTATCTTGATTCGCTGACCTAATTCCTGCCAGCCGTATTTATCTTCCAGTTGGCTAACGATCATTTTCAGGGTGATGCCATGCAACGGATCCTGATTTCGGGTCTTAGTCATCCGCCTTACTGCTCTCGTCACTGTCATCAGTCGTGGGTATTTCGCCGGGTTTCGGTTCGGATTTTTTAACCCGGATCTTACTTCCGGCTACTTCAGTACCATTAAGACTTTTCATGGCCGCTTTTGCGTTACCCACTTTCGGCATAACCACAAATCCAAATCCCTTTGAGCTACTGGTTTTTTCATCTATAACCAGATTGCAGGATTGTACTGCGCCATAAGTTTCAAACAAATCACGAAGCTCGGCTTCGGTGGTGGTACGTGCGAGATTACGAATCAGGAGTTTCATGGAATACCTTTATAGTAGATGAACACAAGCATAGAGGGTTTTGCGGGATAAGGACAGCCGTGCGAAAATTAACTGAAGAGCGTTAGAAATTACTCAGGTGAAGCAAAGGCTCCACCTGAGTGTGCTGCGGATACTATTTAGAAATAATAGAGAGTAATTTAGGGTTGGTAACCAGTTTTCTCACGCCATGGGCGTGATCTTCTTTAAATACGTTACCTTTACACCATTCACCCAAACTATTGATGTCCAACCTGGCGCATTTAGGACGAACCGCCCAACTCACCTGCATTGGAGAACACGTTGATTCGGTATATTTTGGGCCAGTGGTCGAACCGATGAATTCAATTGCCTTACCGGATTTTGATGGCAGTGACTTAGCTTGCGGATGACCGTTGACCGTATTGTTTCGGTAGGCGTAGTCGCTGAAGCTGGCCGCAGACTTATCGTTTACCAGGGTAAATACCTGGGTCTCAACACGCAGATCAGGGTTGGGACATTTATCGGATAAACATGACCCGAGTCCTTTACCGGGTTTGATCTGGCAGGAAGAATGCACCCAATGCACTTCAATGGTGTCGCCTGGTTTCAGGCCTTTACATATATCGCCAGCGGTGTTTTTTAATTCGGCTTTCGTGAGTGATTTACTCATCTTACACTGGTAACCACCACCATGGCCGTGATCGCCCTTGCCTGCGTAAATCGCGAAATCTTTTGCTTTGTGCTCGGCGTTATTATGGAAGTGGATATTACACAGATTCATATCCTTAGCGGCCGGTGCCAGTGAAAACAACTGTGGGTTGCTACCTGTTTTTGCATCGATGTCGCGCGGGGTTTGTGGGCCAAAGCCGTTGCAGGCGGGCCCGGCATTATGACTATGGTTGCCGCCATGATCGTGGTTATCGCCGGAGGCAAAAACACCGGATGCCAGCAGACCTAATGTTAAACCGATAAAGATCCGTTTTGTTTTATTGAGGTTC
>QILH01000110.1 GCA_003233255.1 Gammaproteobacteria bacterium
GGCCATTATCGCGCAACACGGCCTGGATTTCATTGTTGAGCTGGTCGCAGAGCAAAACGCCAACACTTCAGATATCACTGACCTGTATACAGAGAACCATATTTTTGGCCATAAATTCCCCAGCCAGACAATTTTTGCCCATCCAGGCAGAAATATCGCATTAATCGTCGAAACAGTAATAAAAAATTATATACTCTACAAAACCGGTCAGGATGCAGGGCAGACTCTGATCGGGCGACAACAACAATATTTATAATCACGTATTAACCTTATGAAACTAATCATCGTCAGCGGGCTATCCGGCTCAGGAAAATCAATTGCCTTACAGGCGCTGGAAGACCTGGGCTTTAATTGCATTGATAATCTACCCATGGGGCTATTGCATGCCCTGGCCGTACAAATCACTCATGCAGCGGAGCCCATCGCAGAACAATTTGCGGTCGGTATCGACGCACGAAACCTCGCTCAGGATCTGGAACAGTTTCCAGATTTAATCGAAACTTTAAAGGCAATGAAACTCGATCTAAAGGTCATTTATCTGACCGCAGACGAGCAAACCCTGATTAAGCGATTTAGCGAGACGCGACGCAAACACCCACTCAGTTCAGGGGAAACACCCTTAAGTGAAGCGATTGCGCTCGAAAATAAATATTTGATTCCGGTTTCGTCCAGCGCGGATCTCACCCTGGACAGCAGTCAAACCAATGTCCACCAATTGCGCGAGTTAGTCCGACAATGTGTCTCGGCTGATCATAAAGAAGGCATGTCGATATTAATTCAATCCTTCGGCTTCAAACACGGCATACCCAATGATGCGAATTTTATTTTTGATGTGCGTTGTATCACCAATCCGCACTGGGTTCCTGAATTAAGAAAATTCACCGGTAAAGATGACGATGTCATCAACTATTTAGAGAAACACGATGACGTCATACAAATGCGAGACGATATCTTTAACTTCATCAGCAAATGGATCCCAACCTTCGAAAAAGAAAACCGCAGTTATATGACCATTGCGATCGGCTGTACCGGCGGTTACCACCGATCTGTTTATTTATCTGAAAAAATTGGCCGGAAGTTACATGAGACTTATCCAAATGTTGTGATACGCCACCGCGAATTGTTATGAGTGTTGGCTTACTCATTATCTCCCATGGTAGCGTCGGCCAGGCAATCTATGAAGCCGCCACTTCCGTGTTAGGGTCTTGTCCAATTCGAACCCACGTCGTAGCGATGGAGTTTGACTATAACCGAGATGATATGCTTGATGAAATTCAGGAAAAAATTATTGAACTTGACATGGGTGCTGGCGTATTAGTATTGACCGATCTTTACGGTGCCACACCCAGCAACATTGCCTGTCTGGTTGACGATCCCAACGTGGCGATTGTTTCTGGCCTCAATCTGCCTATGTTGATTCGGCTGCTAAATTATCCGAATCTGTCGTTGGCAGAACTTGTTTCCAAGGCCATTAGCGGTGGAAGTGAAGGTATTATTCATTATAAACCCATAAAGGATCCTCATGCTGCGAACAGAAGTTGAAATCATAAATAAACTGGGAATGCATGCTCGAGCTGCGGCAAAGTTTGTTACCCTGGCGCAAACCTTCAGCGCCGATATCAGGATTGAAAAAAATGGGCAGCAAGTCAATGGCAAAAGCATTATGGGGGTCATGATGCTCGCCGCCTCACAAGGCAGCACGATTGAGCTGGTTGTCGAAGGGGAAGATGAACAACAGGCCGCAGACTATTTAAAAAAATTGATCAATAACCGATTTGATGAAGACGAGTAATCATCGCGCGGAATAAATATGAGGCTATCTCTACAAGGTACCGGAGTTTCAAATGGAGTCGCGATTGGCCCGGTACATATATTACAACGAGGTAGCCTGGAAATACTCGAGTACGCACTGGGTGAAGAATTAATTGAGGCAGAAATCCAGCGCTTTGAACGTGCGCTGGCAACGGTTAAAGAACAACTGCGGTTTGTTCGTAACAAAATACCAACGCACACTCAATCCGATATAACCGCCTTTATCGACACGCACTTGTTGATGTTAGATGACTCAACCTTGTCCAAGGTGCCGATCAACATCATACTGGAAACACGCTGTAACGCCGAATGGGCATTACAAACACAACGGGATGCCCTGGTTAAAGTATTTGATGAGATGGATGATCCTTATCTGCGCACACGTCGTGATGACATCGATCATGTGGTCACCAGCATACAACGCGAACTGCTTTCCAGCCCAATGTACCACCACGTTAGTCATATTCATGAACAACGTTTTGGTGGGCACATTATCGTTGCCGATGATCTCTCCCCCGCCGATACCGTGTTAATGCAACATCAGGGCATCGCGGCCTTCATTACTGAAAGTGGTGGCCCGACTTCGCATACCGCTATTCTAGCTCGCAGCCTGAATATTCCCGCGATCGTGGGGCTTCATCATGCACGACGAATGCTCATCGATTTCGAAACCATTATTATCGACGGCGGACAGGGCGTGGTACTGGCTAAACCTGAAAGCGCCATGGTGCAATATTACCAGACGAAAAAACGCAATAATCAACAACTCATTGAACGGCATAAAAAGAATAGAAACGTCCCCGCGGTCACCCTGGATGGGAAAAAAATTGCCTTACGTGCCAATATCGAATTAGTTGAGGACGTTATCGCCATGAAGGCCTTAGGTGCCAATGGCGTTGGATTGTTTCGCACCGAATATCTGTTTATGAATCGCGAGACTTCTCCGCCTGAACAGGAACAGTATGAAACCTATTGCCAGGTTCTCGAAGAACTGGATGGCCAGGTACTCACCATTCGTACCCTCGACCTTGGCGCAGACAAACAGGTTGATGGGGGTCGTCATGATCTTAATAACATTACCAATCCGGCGTTGGGTCTGCGTGCAATTCGTTTATGCCTGCAAGATCCTGAAATATTTCTACCCCAGCTACGCGCCATTCTAAGGGCCTCGGCACACGGTCGTATTCGTATTATGTTACCGATGATTTCTAATACGCAGGAAGTCATTCAAATTCGACAGCAGATCGACAGTGTGTGCCAGCAACTTGGTCGCCAGGGAATTGACTTTGACCCTGAGATACAAATCGGCGGAATGGTGGAAGTCCCCGCAGCCGCCGTCAACGCTCACATGTTATGTGAATATCTGGATTTTTTATCGATCGGCACCAATGATCTTATTCAATACACCCTCGCCATCGATCGTATCGACGACGAAGTGAATTATTTATACGACCCACTGAATCCTGCGGTGCTCAGCTTGATCGCAAATGTTATTGCCGCCGGTAAAAAAGCAAATATTCCTGTTGCCATGTGCGGTGAGATGGCGGGCGATGCCATGTTTACACGATTATTGCTCGGCATGGGACTGGAAGAATTCAGCATGCACCCGAACTCCCTGGCCGAAGTTAAAAATGCGATATTGAATTCGGATGTCTCCGAATTACGCCCCGGCGCAGAGGCCTTGCTCAATTGTACATCCCATAATCAGTTTCAGGATCTACTCGACCAGTTTTCATCGCATTAATTTATCGCGTCCTGCCCGTACATCGCATTTCTTTGTCCTGCCTGCTACACTGGCGCTCAAATCATTTTGTATGTGATGATGTTTTAAGCTTGGAGTGGTTGTGATGAAAACCGAAACCATCGACGAAAAAGAGCAAGAAGTTAATCTCCTCGCGGAATTGACGGATGCACTCGATGACAACGATTCCTCCAGATTAATAACTCTGCTAAGTGATCTCCATCCGGCTGAAATTGCGCATTACCTTGAAGCCCTGACCGGCCAGCAACGTGAAGCCATCTGGCCATCCATACCCGCTGAATTCGAAGGTGAGGTTTTATTACACCTTAACGACGAAGCGCGCAGTACCTTAATCGAAAAAATGGATGCGGAATCCCTGATCGCGGCGACCGAAGGCCTGGATACCGATGATCTGGCCGACATCCTTCCTGAGATGCCACAAAATGTTATTCAGGAATTGTTATTAACCATGGAATACCAGGATCGAGAACGCCTTCGCTCGGTTCTGGCCTATGCAGAAGATACCGCAGGCGGTCTGATGGATCTGGACGCCGTTACGGTGCGTGCCGACATCAGTTTAGACGTGGTGTTTCGCTTCCTGCGCCGACGTGGCAAAATCCCCGCCACCACAGACAGTTTATTTGTTGTTGATCGTGACGGCGTATTCCAGGGGATCCTGCCGTTTAATGATCTGCTCACTCATGCCCCCTATACCCTGGTGGGCGATATCATGGATGCCGAGATCGACGGAATTCCGGCAAAGATGTCGGCACAGGACGTAGCCAATATGTTTGAACGTCGTGATCTGGTGACCGCACCGGTTATCGACGAGAATAAAAAATTACTAGGTCGGATCACAATTGATGACGTTGTCGACGTGATCAAGGATAAGGCCGATCACTCCTTCATGGGTGCCGCCGGTTTAACCGAAGAAGAAGACTTATTTGCACCTGTGATCAAAAGTACTCGCCGTCGCCTGGTCTGGCTGGGGGTTAATTTAATCACCGCCATCCTCGCGTCCTCGGTGATCCATCAATTCGACGCAACCATAGATAAACTGGTTGCACTGGCCGTGTTGATGCCGATTGTCGCCAGCATGGGCGGTATCGCAGGCAGCCAGACTTTAACCCTGGTGATTCGCGCGATGGCACTGGGACAGATCAGCAAGACCAATGCACGTCGATTACTTTTCAAGGAAATCGGCATTGGACTCTGGAATGGCCTCATCTGGGCCGTGGTCGTCGCCGCGATCGCTGAGCTGTGGTATGGCAATTTACAATTAAGCATCGTCATCGGCGTGGCCATCATCGTTAATTTACTTGTGGCCGCCATTGCCGGTGCAACCATTCCGCTGCTACTCAGAAAAATGAATATTGACCCCGCGCTTTCCGCTAGCGTGGTATTAACAACCATTACCGACGTAATTGGGTTTTTTGTCTTCCTCGGACTGGCGGCGTTGTTTTTGGTATAACAATTGAGTCCTGCGTACTTAGATCCACTAACGATGGGAAGACTCAAAATCCAGTAACCATTTTTTTCGATGCAGACCACCACCATACCCCGCCAGTTTACCATCCGACGCGATGACTCGATGACAGGGAATAATGATACCAACTCGGTTCTGACCATTCGCCGAACCGACTGCACGAACCGCCTTTGGATTATTTAAAGCGATGGCTTGTTGTGTATATGATCGTGTCGTGCCATAAGGGATATCCTGTAAGATTTCCCATACTCGTTGTTGAAATTCCGTACCGGGTGTATGTAAGGGGACACTAAACTCACGCCGCTTCGCTGAAAAATATTCTCCGATTTCCGATTGAACCTGCTCCAGATGCGGGTTGTTACCCGGTAAAATAACCGCATTGAGTCGGTGGCATAAATCTTTAAATTCAGTCTCTAGCATTCGTCGATCGGTAAACTCAAGCAAACAAATACCCTGCTCGGTCGCACAGGAAAACATTGGACCAATCGGGGTAGTAAACCGAACGATATTGATAATCGATTTATCGCTAGAATGCGTAACGGAATCACCAAATATCGACCGATAGCCTTCATTAAACCCACTCAGAGAATCGTAACCACTGTCAAATGCCGATTGAGTAATCGTGTCACCCTTTTTTATGCGACTATAGGCGATGTTGATCCTTAACATCCTTTGATAAGCATGAAAGGTCATGTTGTGATGTTGTTTAAACCAACGCCGGATATGACTTGGCTCAATACCACGCTGGCGCAGGTCGTAATCCTTTATTTTCAAAAACGGATTATCCTCTAGCTCTTTTATAATGTTTTTAATGTACTCGGGTGATTCGCCTTTATTTTCCATGGGTTTACATAGCTTACAGGGTCGATAGCCATTCTGAATGGCCTCCTGTGCCGTATTGTAAAAAATAACATTCTCTGGTTTAGGCTTGCGAGCTTTACAGGACGGGCGACAAAAAATTCCCGTTGTTTTTACTGCGGTGATAAATACACCTTCATAGCGTAAATCCTGTCGCCCAACCGCATCGTATTTTTCTTTAAAACTTAGTGATGTCGTCATATCTTCGGTAACCCGTTATATTCTTCACTCAGGATAGAATTAGAAATAAGTTTAAATTATGTTGAATTACGGTACTACCGAAATATTGACAAGTATATTTTATCTTCAGATGTCAGGTACTTTCTCGCCTGTAGACCTTCATATTATACCCCTCGTCCTCAGAAGGTGGCTGAAAATAGCTATTTACAAGATGAAACTCCGCCTCTGTGGTAAAAGCCGCCCCCTCGGCAAGCCCGGCCAAACGTATTTTAAGTTGTTGGATGCACAATTCATCATCGACCTCGAGGTAATGTAACTGATGAGGGAAATTATTAGCAGAGAATAATGCTTTGAACCCGTTACGTTGATTTATGGTATTCGCCGGAAAATCCATCACCACGGACACGCCCCTGTTCAACATATCGGTTACCAGCTCGACCAGCAACGGCTTTAATCGAGCTGAATAGTGAAGATAGTCATCAAAAACCTTTATTTCATCGGCATAAAGACTCTTCAACCATTCATCTTCCGACAATAGAATGGCATTGTATTCGTCCGCGATTTCGGCCGCTTTTGTCGACTTTCCCGAAGCCATTTTGCCGCAGAAAAAATGTAAGGTTCCTTTAGAATTCATTTTTCTCAACTTTGTTTAACTTACCCTTCCAGACAAGGTAAGACACTCGACTATAGTATAGTGAGCTGTAATTAAATCTTTTATTGATTATTTGTGTTTTATTCCAGATATTTATTTTTTTATACTGATAATCCACATTTCGTCACCTTCGGTTAAGCCCAAATATTCTACCTGCTTCTCCTTACACCATGCCTTGACATCATCACCACAGGGCGGATAGGTAATCAACAACTTTGCTTTAGTTCCGGCGCCTAACACTTCGACGGCTTTATTTATAGCCAGAAGATATCCAGGGCAAGTCTGTCCTCGCACATCTATTTCAGTCACGTC
>QILH01000216.1 GCA_003233255.1 Gammaproteobacteria bacterium
TCCGGAACCGCCTCAAGTAAAACGATATTTAGCTTATTAAATATTGTTCATGAGCCGTTTCCCGAGTGGACGGTTTCACCGTTTTTTACGCTGGGTACCGGTTGGATACAGACTAAACCAAAGTCGACCCTGGTGGCGACACGGGATCGCACCGATCAATATGCTAACTTCGGGTTTGGTTTTCGAATGCATTTAACCAAACGATTTT
Organism: Gammaproteobacteria bacterium; assembly: GCA_003233255.1. Taxonomy (GTDB): domain Bacteria; phylum Pseudomonadota; class Gammaproteobacteria; order UBA6429; family Thiohalophilaceae; genus SZUA-24. Next base: position 209 of record QILH01000216.1, read on the forward strand.
TATTACGTGCTGAATATAGAGAATATGTTGTCTTTAACGAGGAAATAAAAGAATGGAAAGCAGGCTTCGGATTTTTCTTTTAAGTACGGTAGTGCTCAGTACGGGGTGTAGTTTTACGGCCGAGAAGTCGCCCGTAACTCCGTCTGCAACACCTGCGGCGTCAGCCGTTTCTGAACCCAACCCGGATAAAGAAATCATTCAGACCGATCCCGTTATTCAACCGGATGTAAAACGGCGTGAAGTGAAGGAGTCGGACGTCAATACCGAAAACCTTGAGATTGGGCCCTTTTTTGGCGTTCTCAGTATCGAGGATTTTGGTTCCGCCGCCGTTTATGGGCTTCGTCTGAATTATCATTTAACCGAAGATCTATTTCTGCAGGGCACCTATGGGCAGTCTAAAGCCGGTACCACCAGTTTTGAACGTCTAAGCGGTGGAGTGCCCTTGTTAACGGATGAGCAGCGCCAGTACACGTATTACAATGTAGCAATCGGATATAATTTGTTACCGGGTGAGGCCTTTGTCACCCGCAACACGACGTTTAATACATCATTTTATGTCATTGCTGGTGCCGGCAGTACGGAATTTGCAGGCGATGATCTGTTTACCATTGTCTGGGGTGCTGGATATTCGATCACCGCAACCGGCTGGTTGGCGATACATCTGGATTTTCGTGATCACATCTACGACATCGCGGTGACCGGAGAAGACAAGACAACGAATAACCTGGAAGCAACGATTAGTCTAAATTATTATTTCTGATTAAAGAAAACGTAAGGAGTATTACATGAAACAGATCATTCGAATTTTTACACTTTTTGCTTTTGTATTTGTGGCGTCGGCCACCAGCGCCAGTGCAATATCGGGCAAGGCCCCGGACTTTACTTTAAAAAGCCGCAGTGGAGAGAATATTCGCTTGAGTGATTTGCGTGGTCAGGTCGTGATGTTGAACTTCTGGGCCTCCTGGTGTGGGCCGTGTCGTCAGGAAATGCCTATTTTAGAACAGTTACATAAACGCTACAGCAAACTCGGATTCACGGTGGTGGGTGTGAATGTAGAACAGGACACCAGTAAGGCCGTGGCTTATTTGCGTGATGTCAAAGTTTCTTTTCCGATTCTGTATGATAATACCAGTAAGGTAAGCAAACTCTATAATGTGAGTGCGATGCCTACCACGGTGATGATCGATCGCAATGGTAATATGCGTTTCAAACATCACGGTTATAAACCCGGTTATGAAAAAGATTATAAAAAACAGATTAAACAACTGATTCGAGAATAAATTATGAAACGTCTGCCATTATTAATATTAGTGACCACCTTTGTGTTATCAGGTTGCAGTTCCTGGGAGCCCTGGGTGAAACCCTATGAACGTGAAAACCTGTCTGATCCGATCATGAATGTTGGGCGTGATCCGGTAGTGGCGTCTTATCACCATCATGTGTTTGAAACGCGTGAATCCGCTCGCGGAGCCGGCTCCGTATCCGGCGGTGGCTGTGGTTGTAACTAGGCAAGTTTGATAAACACGTATGCGCTATCCAGCTTATATATTATTTTATCTTTTAAGCCTGCTGACGTTTATGCAACAGGTGACCGCAGCGGTATTGCCTGACGAGCGAGCCGATGTGATGTTGCATTCCTATGAAGGGGGTGAGTTGACGGTAAGTGGGCCTGCCGTCCTGTTGCGGAAAAATATTGGTACCAGCACTTCGGTTTTTTATAACACGTATACCGATAATATCACCAGCGCCTCGATTGACGTGCAGATCAGTGGCAGTCCTTATGAAGAGGCGCGTACCGAACAGACTCTAGGTGTCGATTATCTCACGGGTAAAACCACGCTGAGTTTTTCCTATACGGACAGTACCGAAAATGATTATGAGGCGAGTACGATCACCGTCGGACTGAGTCAGGATTTTTTTGGTGATCTCTCGACCCTGACCATGGGTTTTTCGCAGGGTAACGATACTATTTCCGCTCGTACTGGCAACGATCCACTTGAATTTGAAGCGCGATCTTCAATCGTTCGGTCTAATTATCGGGTAGGTTTCACCCAGATCCTGACCAAGAATGCGACCCTTGGCTTTGGTTTTGAAACCATAACGGATGAAGGAACATCCGCTCCGGGTCAATCGACGACCTTAAACAATCCCTATCGACAATATAGCTTTCGCCTAAGCGGAAGTCCCGACATTCGGAGCTATGCTTTTGAGCTTTATCCTAATACACGTACCAGTAATGCCCTGTCGTTGCGAGGAAATTACTTTTTGCCCTGGAAGGGTGCAATTCATTATGAATATCGTACGTTTCAGGACTCCTGGGGAATTCGCGCCAACAATATCGGTTTGACCTACGTGCAGCCCATCAGTCATTTTGTGTTTGAATTGCGCTACCGAGTATATAGCCAGACTCAGGCTGATTTTTATCGGGATTTATTTGATTTTGAGGGGCAGTTTACCTTTATGGCGCGTGATAAAGAACTCAGCACCTATTCGAGCACCGCGGTCGGGTTTGGGATCAGTTATGAATTTGCCAAGAATGGCTGGGGCTGGATCGACAAGGGCAGCCTGAATTTTTCCTATGACCTGATCTCTTTCGAATACGATAACTTCCGCGATGCCACTGAAAATGTTGGGGGGGTTCCTGCCGGCACCGAATCTTTTTATGCCTTTGACGCCGACGTTATGCAGGCCTTCATCTCAATTTGGTACTAATATTAGGGAACGTTAATACTAAACCTTATTGAGCCGAAGCCGCGAATCTCGTAGGATAGGCCTCCGGGGATGCATTATTGATATTAATTCTAAGGGGTCGCGAAGTAGATGGGTGCGGAATCAACAACACAGGACGCGCTGGAAGGCGCGTCGATCAATACCAATCATCATGTAGTACCAAACTCAGGTAAGATTCGGCGTTCCAGCAAGGCCAATCAGTTTGACCACTGGCTGGTGAGCAAGATGCTTTCGCTAAGTGGCCATCCGCCCTTTACCTTGCAGTTGTGGGATGGCTCCGAGTTCAATGAGAATCTCCATAATACTCATAAATTGTTCATCACGGATCGTCAGGCTCTCTGGCTGCTAGCGTATGACCCTGAATTTTATTTTGGCGAACTGTATTCGACCCATCGTTTGATCCTGACCGGCGATCTGGTTGAATTTTTAACGACGGATTACCGCTATTGTCGAACTTATGGCAACAAGTGGACGGATCTGCTGCAGTTCCTGCGCCATCCACCACGTTTAAATTCGCTTAGCGGTTCGCAAAAAAATATTCACCATCATTACAACATCGGCAACGATTTTTACTCGCTATGGTTAGACAACGAAGCGAATCAATACACCTGTGCGTATTATCCCCGTGACGATATGACTCTGGAACAGGCGCAGATTGCCAAGTTACATCATCTTGCACGTAAACTTAAGCTCGAACCGGGGCAGACCGTGGTTGAAGCTGGTTGTGGTTGGGGTGGACTGGCACGATTTTTTGCTAAAAATTACGGTGTAAAGATTAAGGCCTACAATATTTCGCATGAACAAGTACGATTTGCCACTGAGAAGGCTCGCGAACAGGGTCTTGATGAGCAGATTGAATATATTGAAGACGATTACCGCAATATCACGGGTAGCTATGATGTCTTTGTTTCGGTTGGCATGCTGGAGCATGTTGGCAAACGCCAGTATAAGATCCTGGGCGGTGTAGTCGATAGATGTTTGCGTGAGGATGGGATTGGTCTGATCCATACCATTGGTCGCAATCGTCCGGGTTTGATGAATGCCTGGGTCGAAAAACGAATTTTCCCAGGCGCTTATCCGCCCTCCCTCAAAGAAATGATGGAAATTTTTGAGCCGAATAATTTATCAATATTAGATCTTGAAAATATTCGTTTGCATTACGCTCGAACCCTGAATCACTGGCTGGAACGGTTTAATGCCAATGAGGAAAAGATTACCGATATGTTCGATAGCGATTTTGTGCGCGCCTGGCGTCTGTATCTGGCCGGTTCGGTATCGGCGTTTACCACCGCACAATTACAGTTATTCCAGGTCGTGTTTGCCCGTGAGGACAATAATTCCGTGCCCTGGTCGCGTTCGCATCTGTACGAAGAAGGCCACTAAATGTGACTACCGACCCATACGATGTCCTCATCGTTGGCGGAGGGCCCGCGGGTTCGACTTTGGCATGGACCTTACGTAATAGCGGTCTCAACATTGCCATCCTTGATAAAGCCACCTTTCCTCGCGATAAAATCTGTGCGGGCTGGGTTACCCCGGCGGTAATGGAAGAGCTGGAACTGGATCTTGACGACTATCAGCAGGGACGTACCCTGCAACCCGTGTTCGGTTTCCGTGTGAGTCAAATCGGCAAACGTGAAATTGAGACGCGTTACAGTAATGAAGCCCCGGTGAGTTACAGTATTCGACGTTGTGAATTTGATCATTACCTGCTTGAGCGTGCGAAGGAAACCGCAGATGTTGAGCTTATTCTTGGTGAGAAATTTAAAAGCATGACGAAAGTCGATGATCATTGGCTGGTTAACGGAACGCATAAGGCCCGGCTTGTCGTCGGTGCTGGCGGACACTTTTGCCCGGTGGTTCGTGCGATGGGAGCGAAACTGGGCAGCAGCGAAACCATCGTTGCGGCGCAGGAGATTGAGTTTGAGATGAGTCCAGAGCAGGCGGCCGCCTGCCCGGTCGAGGCCGATGTGCCTGAGCTCTTTTTCTGTGAAGATTTGTCGGGTTATGGCTGGGTGGTACGCAAGGATAATTTCCTGAATATCGGCCTTGGTCGCGAGGACAACCACAAGCTGTCAGAGCATGTTGGCGTTTTCAGACAGCAACTTGTCGATAGCGGCAAGATCCCCGCTGAAACACCCCTTAAATTTCATGGTCATGCCTATATCCTCTATCCACAGGCGACACGCCCACTATTAACGGATTGAGTGATGATTATTGGTGATGCGGCGGGACTGGCCTACCCGGAGAGCGGGGAGGGTATTCGTCCGGCCGTCGAATCCGCGATTCTGGCCGCCCAGGTTATTGCCTCGGCTGAGGGTGATTACTCACAAACAACCTTGCTGGCCTACCAGCATCGTCTTGAAGACCGGCTGGGCAAGCGTGGTGCTAAGGAAATCATGGACTTTCTACCGAGCTGGCTGAAACAGTCATTAGCAGGGGCCTTGCTCACAACACACTGGTTCGTGCGCAATTACGTGGTCGAACGCTGGTTTCTGCATTCTGACCAGCCCCCGTTGGTTGTTGAAAAATGACTTAATTGGGGTCAGAAAATAATCGGGGTCAGAGACGTATTTTTGGCTAGCAAACTATACAAATAGCTAATGAGTAGGAAAAAATACGTCTCTGACCCCGATTATTTTCTGACCCCAATTAAATTAAGCGGCGGCGCTCACATTTGCGGCTCGCTCAAGATACGATCTGGATAAATCATCGTTGCCGGTCGATTTGAAATACTTCGCCAGTATCCAGCAGGCCTGGGCAATGCAGCCTTTGTCCAGTTGCATGGCCTTTTCCAGAATCTTCACGCCACTTTGATCATTCTGCGATAGCAGGATTCGCCCAACGGCGAAAATGGTTTTTGCGTGACTGGCATCCTGTTTAAGGATTTTTTGATACATCACAATGGCGGCCGCCTTGCCTTCGAATTTTTCAGTCAGGCTGGCATATTCAAACGCCTCACTCTGGCTCAGCATACTTTTGGTGGCCTTGTTACGTAGCGACTGGAATTTTTTCTCGTCTATGGATAGATCATCCGCTACTTCGGTGGTGTTCAGCATGCTGGTATCATTTGCCACGGCCGGTGATGTTTGTTTTTGTGTCGGCTGCTTTTGCTTTGATGCCTTTTGCGGTTGCTTGCGTGCAACGGGCGCGGGTTCATCATCAAAGCTGACTGCGTGTTCGTCATGAGCCTTTGGCTTTTTTACTTTGCCATTTTTCGCTAACCATTGTTTATCCAGCAGTTTAACGACAGCACTAAAGGCATCGCCCAGATAACGTTGAGCGGCGGTTTCCATAACCGGAGGCGGCATGTTGAGTTTGGTTTGACCGATATGTTCCAGGCGGGCAATCAAGCTGGGTGTCCCATCATGCCAGGTTGGTTCGTTATTGAGTAATTCTTTCATGGTTTGTGCGAATTCATTTTCAGTCAGTGCTTTACGTAGTACGCCGGGCATACTGATATGCGGTAGACGCTCCGGATTTTGCGGATTTTTACGTAACATTGCGAACAATTTTGGCCAGTATTTGGTTTTCAGAAATTGTTTCGAGACCTCAAATTGCAGGATGACATCGGCCAGCTCTTCATCATTTAGCACTTGCAGGGCATACATATCGGCCTCGATTTCATCACGACGGGCAGCATTCACCGTAAAGGCTTCAAGCATTGGGTTGTAGAACTTGAAGAACATTTTAAGGGGTAAAAAGATTGGCGATTTTGTGCGGTTGTACGAACGCTGATATTGAAAACAGTATTGACGCCAGCGATAAATCCAGTGTGTTAAACGATTGTGCTGGGCTGAAAACTGTCCGAGCTTGCGCGCCAGCGCGCCTTTAAAGTGAGCAGGAGACAAACACTGCAATACGGGTAAGCCGATATAAAGGACGTTGGTGTTGAGCAGGGGCAGACCAAAACGTGGTACGGAGACCATATCCAGCTCACAGTGATCATGCACAATAATACGGTCGATCTTTGGCACGCTGTAGGTTTGATTGATCTCGTTGATCAGCTCATGCAGGCGAGGGGCCTTGTCTTCTTTGAGGCCAAGTCCACTGGGCATCTGGATTTTTACGGTGGCCATCGAATAGGTAATCGCAGCGGCGGCGGTGGTGATGGCTATCCAGACTAACACCCCCAACCAGGCGAAGA
>QILH01000008.1 GCA_003233255.1 Gammaproteobacteria bacterium
ATCCAGATTTTTTTAACAGCAAATAAGCTATATCACGACAATTTGGTTGGATTGCTAAGTATTCTACAAGGCTTTCCCATTTGCTAGATATTGCCCTATCTAATGATAACTGTTGCATTCTTACAAATAAGAATAAACCCAAGATGAACTCTTTATCAAATTTCACTGTTTTTTCCTATTGACGCCTAAATCTAGGATTTGCACCTCTAATATCGAGTGGTCTATTGGTAGGTATTACACCTGTATTCCTAGGTCCGACTTTTGTCGGTTGTATTGAACTACGAGGAACATCGAATTCAACAAACCGTCCTTTGCCGAAAGCACCTGTCTCGCCTGTTGCGGTTTTCGATCGTCCAAATGGAGCTATTTCCACATGAACACCTGCGGGATCACCTCGCCCCGGATTAATTGCTCCATCTTTCTTAATGCCTCGAGCGCCCGCAGAGGATGTATAGTGTCGCACACGTACTAAATTATTTCCTCCCTTTGGAACACTTCCCGACCCACCTCCACAAAGTTCTCCTCCACTCCCGCCACACAACAATACCCCTCCTGTACCAAGCAAACGAGGAGCTATACTTGTGGAAAACCACCAGCCACCAGCCAGAAAGGAGGGTATCCCCAAATACAATATTGCTGCATTTTCACCCGCACTACGACCTGGGCTACATATTCCCGCTTCCACCAAGTAGCCGTTGCTCGTACAACCAGATGCATCATTAAACAACCTCGAAAAAGCCCCAGTCACCGCCCCATTTGCAAACTTCCCTCCCGCCAGTCTGGAACCAGTACCACCAATGACAGCCGCGACCGAAACGTTCCGAATTCTACTCTCTCCAAACAACCTGTTCTCACTGTCAATATACCCGATCAATTTGGTGAAACCAGCACTGGCAAATCCCACCCGAAATTCGCCTCCGCCTATCTCACTGGCGACACCACCAATCACCCCATGCACACCTACTTTGACTAACGATTCACTCATGGGGTGCGCGATCGTACCATACGCCCAGCCAGAAAATATGCCTGAAGCCGCTAAGCGTATATCTGCCTGCAATGCACCATTTAAAAATCCTCCTACCATCTGTCCTGCAACACCCGGCCCTGCAATTGCAGTCCCCATACCAGCGGTGCCTACGACCATCATCACTCCAACAATGGCCCGCCCATAACGACGAACCACCCGCTTAATACCGCGCCTAAGCTTCTTGATAAAATTGCCGCTAGGATCGGTAAAACTCAAGGGATTATTATTAACATACGTATAACGATTAAATCCCTGGGTCGTCTGCGGATATTGCACATAAGTATCCGCCTGCAAGAATCGTCCAAGTTTGGCGTCATACATACGCGCATTCATGTTGATCAGCCCGATCTCATCATCCATCTCATGCCCGGTAAATCCACGGGTGGTTAAACTGTCGATGCTGATGGTCGCATTGTTCCAATCCGGTTTTCGGCGTTCGCCCCACGGATCAAAACTGGTGCGTTCCTTGACTTTGCCGGTTTCGTCGGTGATGGTATCAGTGGAACCAATATGGTCTTTGTGTAGATAACGCGTATCACTGGTTTTATTGGAACGCTGGGTGAGTAGTACCGTGCTGACACCAGCACCGATATAATGTTTATTTTCGATGATGCTACTGCCAGTCTTGCTGACCCGTTCGTAGCCTTTGCCCAGATACAGAGTTTTGCTGGTGACGCCAGCTTTGACACTGACTTTGATGATACGATCACGTCCGGGGCCATAACGATAGGTGTTTTGGGTGCTACCTTTGGAAACGGTTTTGGGTTTGTTAAAGCTGGTATAGGTCAGCAGTCTACCATCGCCGGAGATCTGGTTACCGTTCTTGTCATAACCGTAACTCAGGACTTTGGTTCCCAATTTGACTTGGGTGACGGCGTTGGGACCAGCATTTTTTACTTTCTGATAGAGATAATCACCGGTTCCTGTTTTAAAGGTGATGTTGCCAATTTTATCGTATTTAAACTGTTTGGCATTGGCACCATTTATTGTTGTTGATGTTAGTCGATTTAGATTATCGTAGCTTGCCACCTCGATTTTATTCTGGATCATGTCGTGGCGTTGCATCAGGTTACCTAGCGTATCAAACTTGTAACCGAGTTTTTGTACCAGACCATTGCCGGTGATAATACCGGCGAGTCTACCGGTGGTATCATTATAGGCACGCTCTGACACCAGGCCGTTACCATACTGTTCACGCAAGATCTGGCCACGAGCATTATATTCCAGTGCTTTCCAGTACGATTTATTACCCGCCGCGTTTTGGACTTCGCTTAGGAAACCGAAAGTATTATAGACATTTTTCAGTTTAAGACCGGTCGGATAACTGGTGGTTAGCGGCCGTGAGAAGGCATCATAAGTAATCGTTTGCGTAAAACTCTGTCCGGCAAATTTAGTGGTGCTGGTGCTGGGCCTGCCCAAGTTATCGTAACTACTGGATTGGCTATAAGCGTTGGGGCCGTTCACCAGGCTGAGTTTACCGATCGCTTTGTTACCCTGGTCATACGTCCAGGTGCTAGACCCTTCAGGTTCGATACGTTTTTTGATTCTACCTAAAATATCATAGCTGTTGGTGACGGTCTGGCCTTTGGCATCGGTTTGGGTAAGCAGTTGGCCGAGGGTATCATAAGAATAAGTCCAACTACCCATGTTGGGGTCTATCATGCTTGTTTTACGACCGCGAATGTCATAGCTCATGCGGGTGACGTTACCAGCGGCATCGGTCACGGTTTTCAGGTTATTAAACGGATCGTAGGTATAAGTATTGAAATTACCATTGGCATCAATGCTTTTGATCAGTTTACCCTGACTGTTTTTAATCTTGGTAATGGTTTGCGTTTTATTGTTAGTGGTTATTACCCTTAATACACGATAAACCTTTGATGTGGTGGAATTATCAGGGTTGATTATTTTTGTTGTTCTGCCCAGAACATCATATTCATACTTGGTAACGTATTGTGGCCGCCCCCTATAATGTGGGCTTGATACGTTGGCGATACGACCAAACCGATTGTAGCTGGTTCGCTTTATTATTAGCTTGTTAGCAAAGCCTTTAGTACTGGTCATGATCTCTCGACCGAGTGCGTCATAATAAACCGTGGTGGGCATACTGCCGGTGGTTTGCGTTGTGATATTGAGTGGAAAACCTTGATCACACTTAACCGTGCAAAGTGAATAAGTCTTGGTGGTCACTGTGCCGTCAGCACCGGTTTCCTTGAATAAACGTCCCAATGAATCATAGTCCCAACGGGTGGTTAGTCCGTTAGGTCCGGTTTGCATGAGTTTGCCGCCGAACATTGGATCATAGGTGTAGGTCTCGGTGTGTCCAAGTACATTTGTCGTGCTCATCGGAAATTGACCACGAGCATCGTATCTTACTGTGGTCGTACGGCTGGCGATGCTTGGCCCGGTGAGGGTTTTAGTGGTTTTATTACCGAAGGTATCATAACCATGCGTTGTGGTTAATCTTAAGGTTGCATGGTTGGGTTCGATGGTCTCGGTTTTAAGCAGCCCTGACGTTAGGCCATAGGTAAAAGACGAGGCTCGCGTTTGTGTACCTTGTTTTGGGGTGGTATTGCTTACCGTCGTGCGTCTTAATCGCCCTAAATGCCATTTAGTGACATCATTGTCATAGGTTGAATTGCTTGTTTTAATATAACCATCATTATGGTTGACAATTATTTTGGTCGCATTGCCATAACTGTCATAGCTATTAGTCGTGGTTACATTTGATACCCGGGTACCATCAAGTTCATAGGTAAACTTATCACTCGATTGCAGCTGGACTGATTTACGCCCCATTGGTAAATCGAGCACCTGATAGCGATTAATGGTTTTGTCTATTAGGGTTTTATTGCCCAGCCTTTTCTCGGAATACCTTGCCATGCCTGTTAATGGCCAATGTTGATGGTAACGGGTGGTATTCACTAAACCTGTTTGTGAATCAGTTACGCTCACCTGGCGAAATCCCAATAGGCCACGTCCCCGCACATGCACTTTGGCGCCTCGATACTGATAGGTAAACGAATATTTACCGCCGATACCCGTGATACGGGAAAAGGATTTAACCACATACATGGGAGGGCGAATATTAATTGTTGGAAATTGCTTAGTGGTATCCTTGGCATAAAAGAGCTTTGTTTTATCGGTAAGCGGCTTATAATTTACGTTAACCTTGTCGCCAAGCCCGTCGGCCACCTGGATCATCAAATCAGGTACGCTTCCACTATTCAGATCGACCCTTCGTACTGTCGTGCTAACCCAGTTACGCCCAGCGCCGAAATGTAACTGAACTAGATCCGCCAGGCCATCTCCATTGATATCAGCCAAGCGGGTACCCTGATAGAAGTTTATATTTTGCATGCTGTCGGTATAGGATTTACTCTCGGTAAAACGGATACCATTATTGAGTAATGCAAGTTTTGAATAGGGGCAAACCGCCCTTTTCGGCAAATCATAAAATAATTTATATGGAGAAGTTGGATCAAAATAACGCGCGCCAGGTTTGGCACCTTTACAAATAAACGTCCAGCTCTCTCGTTGGGCTACGATAGACCATGGAATTGAGTCTTGCTGTACTATGTCCACCCGACCATCACCATTTATATCGGCAAAACGAATATTTTTAAATCCTCTTTTCCCATTCAATGGTAACAAGCTATCTGAAAAACGCTTATTAAATTTAAATTTACGACCTGTACTCAGATAAACTTTCGTAAAATTATTATAAGTCTTTTTTGTGAGCTCCGCTTGATACCTTAGAAAGGTACTATCGTTGGGATCTGGATAAACACCCGGGGGTAACATTGTCGTTACTCGTTCGCTATAGACCTGGATTAGATCCATAAGGCCGTCGCCATTAATATCCACCATCCGGTTAATATCCTCAGGACGAGTAACTATATCTTTTATAGCATTTCTAACGCTCAGGTATGTATAGTTCAGAGGATTATTAAGTGGCACAATAGGTAAACTGGTGGAAAAACTGCTATCTCGAATAAATTTTTTACCCGTATTAATATAGACCGCGTTTGTCCTCTGGCGAGGGGTTCGGCTAATGACACTTACCAAATCAGGCAAACCATCGCCGTTAACATCCGCTAGTTGTAATGTGGTCACTATCGACGTGTCTCCGATACGCCTGTCCTGGACTTGGAGCGCAAAGTATAATCCCGGAAGTGTCGCCGAATAAACCGGGTCATATACAAACGCGCTTCCATTATTAAGATAAACTTTTTTATTCGTGGCACCGCTCGTTGTTTTAAACAGCTCTACAATATCCACCAATCCATCGCCATTCAAATCAGCCATGCGGGTACCATAGTCTACCCCATTGCGCGCGAATGCCGAGGTCATTTTGCTATTAGAGTAACCCACATGTTTTTGAAAACCACTGCCGGTATTGAGATAAACCCGCTTGACATACCTGCCTCCCTGACCCGCGTTCTGAAAGTAAAGCTGGATAAGATCCGGCAAGCCATCGCCATTGATATCGATCAATCTTGTTCCCTGATCAATCCCGCTGGTGGAAAATAACATATTCGGTGGCAAACTGTTTGTGTACCCTGCATGGTCGACAAAAGTGGTGCCGGTCCCGAGTGAAACCCTGCGCTTTGTCGCATTACCATACCAGGGCACGTAACTGTCCAGTTGAATAAGATCCAGTATGCCATCACCATTAATATCAGCGAGCCGGGTACCTATACTTTTTTGGGCTCCACCTTTGCGTTTACCGCCTTCAATTCCTGAAAAAGCAAAATCAGAGAGCTCAAAGGTCGAACTCCGCTTGAATTGCCTGACTGTTGTTTTCTGCCAACTAAACCGGCTAGACAGTTTGCAATTTCCACTGGCACCACATTCTCTTAACTGGAGCAAACGTGATCGCCCAGTCTCTAGTCCATAGTCATATTTAAGCCGGTATTCTTTGACCAGTGCTGGGCCAACATAAGTTCTAATAAATTGTAATCGCTTTGTCATTGAAGACATTGAACCGGCCGTATAGCTAATTACTCTGTCCGTTCTGAGTTGATAGAAAAACTGTACGGAAGCATTTGGCTGAGTCCCGGCAACAGTGTTACCTGTATAATCTATTCGACTTACCCGGTATGTGCCATTAATATTATTTTCAAAGTACTTGATGGTTAAATAATTTCCCACGGTATCGGAAATTTTATTAACCGCCCATAGTCTTGCGGTAGGTTTATTTTGCGCTTCAATACGGGAGTCAGCGGTGTATCCATATTCTAATACCTGCCCGGCCTTGGTCCAGACTTTGAATTTAAGCGGGCCATTACCAACAATCCCATAAGAGATGATTTTAGAATAGCTGGCCGTTTCGGTACGATATTCGGTGCCTTCAACACCATACTTTCCCTTGACTGCAATTAATCGGCTACCGTCCAGGCAAAAACGATCTGTCCAAGTGTAGGAGACACGCGTTATGTTATTATCTTGTGCCAATGTTTGCGGGCAGCGGTGAATTGTACTCAATCCTCCTAATGACCAGCCCATACCTAAATGGCCATTACCCGATTGCGATGAATAACCCAGCGACAGTGCCGGTACTAAGCCGGAAGTCCCTGGGGGCACACTAAGCTTGATCGAATAATTGGCGGCACCGGTGTTACTTACACCAAAGTTACCTAAGGTCGCACCGGAGTGATGTGTTCCTGCATTTGCGGTCACGCTGAAAAATGTTGAGAGGGAAAAAAACAGAGACGAGAATAATACGAAAAAACGACCGTGAATGATCAGCTTCATTAAAGTTCCTTTTTATTTTTCTGATTACTATTGATGTTCACTAGTTCAAGTTGTTATACATAGATCGCAAATCTTGTTCAACAAGATTTACGAAATATTTTTCTTACTTAACTTTATTTTAAAAATTTGTGATAGGTCTC
>QILH01000175.1 GCA_003233255.1 Gammaproteobacteria bacterium
GGGAAAACTCGACCAGCAGGGGTTCTTTTGGCGATTTTTCTTTGGTCGTATCATCTTTTGTCTTTTTGTCCTTTTCGTCGGTGTTTCCCTGGCCTTTATTTTTCACCCTCATCAACAGGACATAGGCACCCCAGATCACACCCGTTACAATAGATAACACCGCTAATACCGCGGTAAAATCGATATTCATTTTTCTCTCCCTACATTCAATACGGCCAGGAACGCATCCTGTGGAATCTCTACCTTGCCTACTTGTTTCATACGACGTTTGCCTGCTTTTTGTTTTTCTAATAGTTTACGTTTACGCGAGATATCACCGCCATAACATTTTGCCGTTACATTTTTACGTAACGCCTTAACATTGGTTCGCGCGATGATTTTGGCACCAATGGCAGCCTGAATAGCCACATCAAACATCTGCCGTGGAATCAGTTCCTTCATTTTATCCGCCAGATCCCGACCACGACTGATTGATTGGTCACGATGCACGATGGTTGATAAAGCATCCACTTTATCAGCATTAATCAAAATATCCAGCTTGACCAGATCGGCTGCCTGGAAGCGTTGAAATTCATAATCCAGCGATGCATAACCCCGACTGACCGATTTCAGGCGATCGAAAAAATCCAGCACGATCTCGTTCATCGGCACGTCATAGCTCAGCGCGACCTGGTTGCCCAGATACTGCATATTTTTCTGTACCCCGCGCTTTTCAACACACAGACTGATGACATTGCCTACGTATTCCTGCGGCACCAGTATATTGGCGTTAATAATAGGTTCGCGGATTTCGCTGACTTGCATGGTCTCCGGTAAATCAGCCGGGTTATCGATGCTGATCAGCTCGCCACTGGTGGTCAATACTTCAAAGACAACAGTGGGGGCGGTGGTGATGAGATCGATATCGTATTCACGTTCCAGCCGTTCCTGGATAATCTCCATATGCAGCATGCCAAGAAAACCACAGCGGAAACCAAAGCCAAGTGCCTGAGACACCTCGGGCTCATAAAACAAGGCCGCATCATTCAAGCGCAACTTGGCGAGGGCCTCACGTAAATCCTCATAATCATCACTGGTGACAGGATAGAGTCCAGCAAATACCTGGGGCTTGATGGGTTTAAAGCCCGGTAACACTTCACTGGCCGGGTTATCGACAGCAGTAATGGTGTCACCAACAGGCGCACCATCCACTTCTTTCACACCTGAAATCAGGTAACCCACCTCACCCGCCTTTAACTCAGTTCGGGCTTCGCGTTTTGGCGTAAAAATACCCACATTATCAACCAGATAAGCTCGGTCGATGGACATCATTTTTATCTTCTGACGTTTGCGTACGGTGCCCTGCATGACCCGGATCAATGACACCACGCCCAGATAATTATCGAACCATGAATCAATTATCAGCGCCTGTAATGGCGCGTCAGGGTCACCTTCGGGCGGTGGGATTCGCTCAACCAGTTGCTCTAGCAAGGCCTCAATGCCTATTCCCGTCTTAGCGCTAACCCGACAGGAATCTTCTGCCTCGATACCAATGATTTCTTCAATTTCATTGATCACACGCTCGGGATCCGCCGCCGGGAGGTCGATTTTGTTGAGTACCGGCAAAACTTCGAGACCCTGTTCTATAGCTGTATAACAATTAGCCACACTCTGAGCTTCCACCCCCTGTGACGCATCAACGACCAGCAATGCACCTTCACAGGCCGCCAGAGAGCGGGAAACCTCATAGGAAAAATCGACATGACCTGGGGTATCAATAAAGTTTAACTGGTAGGTTTTACCATCCCCGGCCTTGAAATCGAGGGTAACGCTCTGGGCCTTAATGGTAATACCGCGTTCCCGTTCCAGATCCATTGAATCCAGCACCTGAGAATCCATCTCACGCTCCGACAAACCGCCGCAGATCTGGATAAACCGATCTGCAATCGTTGATTTACCATGGTCAATATGCGCGATAATCGAAAAATTACGAATATTCTGCAGTTCGTTCAAAAATAACCTCATTTGGGCACAATATAAAAAAGGCGCCACAAATGCGCCCTTGGTCGCCTAGTTTACCGCAAAATCACACGCGAAAATATGGGGAAAGTTTATCTGCGTCAAAGAAATGCTGGCATATGACCTGCTCATCGATGACCACCACAGGGACTAAATCTGAATATTTCGACAAAACCACGGGCTGACTGTCGATATCAACCAGATTTAAAGAACTTAGCCAGACTGAATTGTGGTGATTACATTCTGCGATAAAGGCATCACAGAGGTGACAGCCTTCACGCAGATATAAATATTTTTTAATCTTTAGTCCTCTTTAATTTTGATGACCAGAAATATCGGGGAGGTACGTCGTTGAATTAATATCGGCAAAGATTTTCCAGTCGGTAATTTCTTTACCAGGGAACGAAAATGTTTGGCATTTTTTATATCGACACCATTTAATTTCAATATAACATCACCCGATTTAATTCCCGATTCTCTAGCTGGGCCTTTGCCAGTTTTTTGCACATAGACCCCACCTTTTTGAATATTCAAACTGTCACGTTGCGCTTCGGTCAGGTCGCTGACGCTCGCACCGATTCGATTTAGTTTGGAGGGTTTATCCGGACTGGAATCGGCCAGCTCTTCCTCTGAAGGCAATTCTTCAATGACAACCTTTAAGGTTCTCGATTTTCCTTCACGTATAACCTTTACTTTAACTTTGCTACCTGTTTTTGTTGAGCCAACCGCAATGGGTAAATCCGAAGATCGATTTATACTAATACCATTAAAATCAACCACCACGTCGCCCACTTTAAACCCGGCTTTTGAGGCGGGTGAATCCTCCAAAATACGGAGTACGACTGCACCTCTAGGTTGCTTCATACCAAAAGACTCAGCCAATTCGCGATTAACGTCCTGAATTAAAATACCCAGCCAGCCACGCGTAACCCGACCTTTACTTTTAAGTTGTTCTACTACTTCAACCGCAACTTTCATCGGAATCGCAAACGACAGGCCCATAAAGCCACCGGTACGACTGTAAATCTGGGAATTGATGCCAACTACTTCACCATCCATATTAAACAAAGGCCCGCCCGAATTACCCGGGTTTATCGCAACATCGGTTTGAATAAAGGGCACATAGTTTTCACTGGGAAGATTTCGTCCAATTGCGCTGACAATACCCACGGACACGGAATGATCAAAACCAAAGGGGGAACCAATGGCCAGAACCCACTCCCCAACTTTCAAGTTATCAACATCGGCCAGCTTAACCGCAGGCAAATCCGTTGCTTCAACTTTCAATAAGGCAACATCACTTCGCGGATCGGAGCCGATGATTTCCGCTTTAAACTCACGCCGATCATTTAGACGAACGATAACCTCTTCTGCATTACGGATCACATGATTGTTCGTGATTATATATCCGGCTTCGTCGATTATAAAACCAGACCCCAGTGACTGAGTGTCAAATTTTTCAGACGGAGCGCCTTTGTCACCAAAGAATTTTTTAAATAAATCCCCCCATGGAGAATTCTCTGGAAGCTCCGGCATTTCAATGCCCGGTGGCAAGCCAGCATGCGGTTTCACTTTTTGCGTGGTACTAATATTTACAACCGATGGGGCCACCTGCTCGACCAGCTCGGTGAAATTTGGCAAAGCTGCCGCATAGGCGCCATGTGCAAATAAAAACAAAGTAACAATTATGAAATATTTAAAGCTGTTTACAACAAACATTTTTTATCCTTCTACTAGATTTTCTGTTTTCTCGCCATGCAGAAGACTCACTTCTGACAAAGGTGCTTTAGCAAGAATCACAGGTTGGTAACGTTCATCATGTTTTCGTTTATTCATGACTCTTCTGATTAAAAAAAACGCAATAATTAGTCCAGACAACCCCCCCGCCATAATTGAAGCTTGCCCCATCTCTAACGACCACCACAGATTAATAATATGCAGCAATATCGCACCTGCGAACAACATAAAAAGTGGAAATATATAAACAAGTAATGCGCTTTGCAGCATAACGCTCTCTCGCAAGCCAATTTTTACAATGTCGCCAGGTTCGGCTTTAATTGAATTTATCACAGACACATCGGAAAATTTATTACCCAGGACTTTTGCGAAGGTGCTCGTGCCACAGGCATTTTTTGCCTGACAACCTCCACAGGTAGACTGCCGATATACCCTGACTCTGGCAAATTCGTCAACAACATCGGTAACAATGGCGGTTTGTTCTATCATGGCCCCTCATAGATAACGGATTCGTTAATCAGTTTAACGGTTGCGCCAGGGACTTCACCGACCGCGGTAACATAATAATCGTTTAAGCGTCGGCCATACGCATTAACCGCTCCCATACGCGAAGAGCCAACCAAATTTGTTGAGTGTTTTTGAGTGCGCTCGATAAATATAGAAACAGAGGCCAGTCCATCACTAAAAACCAGATGACGCACCAGTTTCTTGTTTGGCATATTATGGCTGCGACTCATGTCGCTATTAAATCCGGCCGGTAACTTCGTCGCCACCCAGCCGGATTCTGAATCCGTATCCGCATCATTATTTTGTTCAGCTTCATACCAGGTATATGATTCACCGACGACTCTTGGCTTTAGTAATTTCTCAGGTATCGATTCCATAAATTCAATTTCAGTAAACATGAACTGTTCAAGTAAATTGCCTCGGTCATCGACCAGGTGCGTTTTCAATAGCAACCCCGTTTCACTGTCGATCCATAATCGATGTCCATAGCGGTAGCGATCACCGGGCACGATTACAATCTTCTGGGTATTTCTTCCTGCAACCATTTCGGTTTTGTCCAGCAAAAACCGATACTGATTTTTAAGTTTACTTATCTGCATCGGAAACTTGGGCGGAAATTGATGGGTGGGACGCGTTTTTTCAACCACCACCGTTTTACTGTCCGGTAAAATGCAGGTCACCACCCCTTTCGACCGAATGATTTCACGCCCGACGTCATCCAGAGATATAAGCCGTTCGTATTCGCTGCCATTATCAGACGCATGAATTATTCTCATCAAACTAAGTTGTTTACCTTGCTGATATACGAACTTGCCTGAATAATTTAACATGTGAGCGGCTTTATGCATTTTCTGTAGCCACTGCTCTACTTTTTCAATATCTGCCGCAATAACCGCTGCCGGCAGTAATAAAATAGCAACTATATACAGGAGCTTACTTTTCAAGCGTAGTCCCTGCCTGCACAACAATCCGTTCACCGCGCGCAGAACTTGCTATTCGGGAATATGACAGCACACCTCTCATTCGGTTGCTGGCGGAAAATTCATTATGACTCACCAGATAACCATTTAACTTACGTTGCATCGCCGATGTCATTTGTATCGGTTGATAGGTAATTGGCCCGACGGCCACATTGGCTGGCGGTATTTGCGTTGGAGAAAAGTCGCCAACGATCAAGATGGCCACGGCGGCAACCGTTGCGGCAACAGCAAGACCGGACAGCTGTTTGAGCAGATTCGATTTCGTAAACCAACGTTTATGCGTGATAATCGTTGCTTCCTGTTCGAGTGCATCATGCACCCGAGAAGAAACATCCGCACTGGCAGGCATATAATGATTGTTTAAGACATCCGCAATGAGGCGATAACGCACCATCTTTGCACGCATCTGCTCGTTACGGCTTATTTCTTCAATCAGGACATCATCATGCAATTCATTATCTATAAATGCAGATAGCCTTTCATTTATATCATCTTTCATAGTGCACCTCTCTTGATACCTGTATTGGTATCACCAACGTCTCTCTATTTATCGTCACTTACATAAGGGGTTTTAATTTTTTATCGATTGCTTCACGTGCGCGAAAAATTCTGGAGCGCACCGTACCAATTGGACATTCCATTGTTTCTGCAATCTCTTCATAACTCATATCTTCAAGCTCGCGTAATGTTATTGCGGTACGTAAATCGGCAGGTAAGGCCTCGATCGCGGAAAAAATAACCTGGTGAATCTCGTCTCGTAACAACTCACTCTCCGGGCTGGCGTTATCTTTCAGCGCAGACGGCCCCTCATAATATTCTGCTTCAGAGGCCTCAATGTCGTCGGTTGGTGGGCGACGCCCCTGGGCAACAATATGGTTTTTCGCCGTATTGATCGCGATACGATAAAGCCAGGTATAAAAGGCACTGTCACCACGAAAATTGGGCAGTGCCCGATAGGCTTTGATAAAGGCCTCCTGTGCCAAATCCTGGGCTTCGACTGGATCACGCATATAACGCGTGATCACTTTCACTATCCGAGACTGGTACTTGATCACCAGCAAATCAAACGCCTTTTTATCCCCGCTTTGCACTCGCTCAACGAGGATTTGATCGTTACTACGCTCACTCATTAACAGCAAGCCTCTTCCGGATAGGTATCCTCAAGCGAGGCCGTCTGTGTCATAATCATATGACAAACAGCTTTAGCTAGAGTTCGCAAGTTCGTTGATTTTTTGTTTAAATTTAAGACCGACAAGCTTTAAATTCCGAGTTAGGATGAATTCCGTTATTGTAAGGCATATGTAATTTGATAAAACACCTCTAAATGACTGCTTTTAGGACTGTAGACTACTTTACTACCCAGAAACGATGTCAGAAACACGTGTAAAGACAGATATCCTGTTAATTGGGGGCGGAGCCGCCGGACTGAGTCTTGCCCTGCGTTTAGCCGATGACCATTCTATTGCATTGATTTCAAAAGGTAAATTGCAAGATGGCAGTAGTTTTTACGCCCAGGGTGGAATTGCAGCGGTAATCGATGAAAATGACAGTATCGAGGCCCATATCGAGGACACCCTGAACGCAGGCGCGGGGCTCTGTGATGAGCAGGTGGTGGCGTTCACGGTTGAGCGAGGCAAGCAAAATATCGACTGGCTGATT
>QILH01000245.1 GCA_003233255.1 Gammaproteobacteria bacterium
TCCATTTTATACTGAGAAAGCTATCGCCTCGTATATTGGCGCCGCCGTTTACGTGCGCGGTAAAGTATATGGCACTTTAAATTTTTCCAGTTATAAAATCTATGATGGGGAATTTATCCCGGAAGATTTTCGTTTTTTACAGTTAATGTCTCAATGGATCGGACTGGAAATTGAGCGCCGTGAATCAGAACAACAATCACAAACCAAAAACCAGTTACTTGAATCCATCAGTCGCGCACAATCTTATTTTATTAGTGAGAATATTCAACCAAACGCGATGTTTGATCAAATCCTGTCGGACTTGTTGTCTCTGTCCTACAGTAATGTCGGATTCATCGCTGAGATCAAATACAATGAAGACAACAAACCCTATGTTGAAATGCTGGCAACTGGCCAGCGCTATGAAAGTTCGGATGAGCTCCTGAGTTTTATTGACAAGACCGTTACCGGCACGGAATTAACCGATAGCGAGAATATATTGAATGAAGTCATTCGCAGCGGTGCTCCGATCATTTCCAACAATATTGAATATGATAAATCCGCAAAACGACTGGCTGATGGATCTCACCCGCTCAGTACCTTTTTAGGTGTTCCGTTATATCACGGCACCCAACTCGTCGGCACCTTTGGCCTCGCCAATAGCCCGGATGGTTATCATGAATCCTTCCTCTACACGCTTGCGCCATTGGCCACCGCCAGTGCGAATTTAATCTGGGCGCTGCGCAATGAGTCGCAACGCATCCATACCGAGCATGCGTTGCGTGAATCTGAGGAACAGTTAAAGCTGGCGCTCGAGGGCGCGAATGATGGTTTATGGGATTGGGATATAAAGAAAAATATTGCCTATTTCAGCCCACGCTGGCAAACCATGTTGGGTTTTAATCCCGGAGAGATCCGTCCGAACAAAGAAAGTAAAGAAGAACTCATTCATCCCGGCGATCTTAAATATGTAAAAGAAACTTTACAGGAACACCTTGATAACCATACCTCGATTTATCAAAGCGAGCATCGAGTTAAAACCAAAGACGGTCATTGGATATGGATCCTGGATCGCGGAAAAGTCGTAGAACGATCGGACGATGGTGAACCCTTGCGGATGGTCGGCACGCACACCGACATTACCGAACGTAAACTTGCCGAAGAGGCGGTACGTGAACGGGAAACGCGGATTGCCGCGATTCTTGATACTGCGGTCGATGGCATTATCACCATCAGCGACCTGGGTATCATTGAAACCTTTAATCCAGCCGCCGAAAAAATATTTGGCTATGAGGCGAAAGACGTACTCGGCCGCAACGTTAGCATGTTAATGCAAACCGACGACCGAAATTTGCACGACACCTTTATCAAACGTTATTTAACGACCGGCAATGCAAAAATATTAGGTCAACGACGCGAAGTTACCGGCTTACGCGCCAATGGCACGACCTTCCCGATGCAACTGGCAGTAAGCGAAATGAAGCTGGGGGATCGGCTGCACTTTACTGGCATTATCCGTGACATCACCGCCACCAAAGAAGCTGAACGTTTGCTAGAGGACACCATGGCCTTTAAACAGGGCATTCTGGACAGTGCAAAATTAAGTATTATCTCAACCGATGCCAACGGCGTTATTCAAACCTTTAATGCCGCCGCACAACAAATGTTGGGTTACAGTCCGCTTGAACTGGTCGGGCGCGTTACACCTGAAATTTTTCACGATCGAGATGAGATCACCCAACGCGCAATCCAGTTAAGTGAAGAACTGGGTAGCTCAATTCGTGCGGGTTTTGAAGTGTTTGTTGCCAAAGCTCGAAGCGGCATTGCCGATGAGCAACAATGGACCTATATCAGTAAAAACGGTAAACGATTTCCGGTTTTATTGACCATGACCGCATTACATGATCCGCATGACCACATTATTGGTTTTGTTGCCATCGCACGTGACATTACCCGACAACAGGAAGCCGAAGAAGAGATCAGTCGTTTTAAAACCACTCTGGACATGACCCTTGACTGCGTCTATATGTTCTCGCCCGAAAGCCTACGATATTTTTATGTTAACCAGGGTGCAATGGAACAGGTTGGCTATACTTATAAAGAATTATTGCGCATGTCCCCAGTTGACATTCTGACTGAATACGATGAAACCAGTTTCCGAAAAATGCTACGTTCCATGATTATCGGCCAACGTAACGCCATCACATTTGAATCGTATCACCAGCATCGCACTGGCAGCTCCATCCCGGTTGAAGTCTTTATTCAGTATATTTATCCAGTTGATCAGGAACCGCGGTTTGTGGCCATCGTGCGTGACATCACTGAACGTCGACGCACCGCAGAAAATCTGGCGCATGCCGAGGAACGTGCGCGCATGTTACTTGAGTCGGCCGGTGAAGGAATTTATGGTATGGATCTCGAAGGCCGCACCACCTTTGTTAATCCCGCCGCCGCACGGATCCTGAGTTATGACGCACTGGATTTAATCGGTAAACCCATGCACGATATCGTACAACACAGTTATCAGGATAAGTCGAATTACCCTTATAAGTTTAGTCCGACCTATGCCGCAATCAGCGACGGTGACATCCAGCGTGTCTCAAACGAAGTAATGTGGCGAAAGGACGGAAGCTCGTTTCCGGTAGAGTACACGGTAACGCCGCTGCGTAAAAATGATGACATTACTGGTGCCGTTGTGATCTTTAATGACATTACCGAGCGTAAAAAAGTTGAGCAGATCAAAAATGAATTTATTTCCACCGTCTCGCATGAATTGCGTACACCCTTAACATCCGTTCGCGGCTCGCTGGGACTATTGGTTGGTGGCGCCGTCGGCGAAATTCCCGAACAGGCCGCAACTTTATTAAGCATCGCCAATAAAAATACCGAACGGCTATTGCTGTTGATCAACGACATTCTTGATATTGAAAAAATCGAATCGGGTAAAATGGTTTACCATTACAAATTACTCAACCTGCAGGAATTCCTGGAGACCTCGATTCAGGCCAACCATTCATACGGTCAGCAGTTTGGTGTCAAGTTCGAGATTTCTCAATGTCCTGACGTACATATTTATGCCGATGGTGATCGACTGATGCAGGTGATGAACAACTTATTATCAAACTCAGCCAAATTCTCCGCCGAACAATCGCAGGTCGAAATATCCGCAGTCCGTCGCGCACATAAAATTCGCATCTCGATAACCGATAATGGCAAGGGCATTCCGCAAAATTTCCAGAAACACATCTTTGAAAAATTTGCCCAGGCCGATGCCTCAGATACACGAACCTTAAGCGGTACCGGTTTAGGCTTAAGCATCAGCAAGGCCATTGTTGAACAACATGGTGGTCGTATCGACTTCGTCTCTCGAGTCAATATAGGTACCACCTTCTTTTTCGATTTACCCGTCTGGACGAAAAACGAAGAAACCGATGTGCCATCATTACCGGCACCGGCCAAATATAGAATTCTAATTTGCGAAAATGATGCCGACATCGCCTTTATGTTACGCATGATCCTTGCCCAGGCAGGATTTGATGCCGATGTTGCACGCACCGTCGAACAGGCCAAGTATTCAATTAAAGATCAACAGTACCTCGCGGTAACTCTGGATCTGTCCTTACCGGATGAGCGCGGTCGTACCTATGACCCGGAAGGAATCAGGCTGGTTAAAGAATTACGTCGTCAGGATCGAACCCGCGAATTACCAGTGATCGTGGTCTCGGCCATCGCCGATCAGGCTAAACGCCGTTTAAACAGCCGTGCCTTTGGCATCATCGACTGGCTGGAAAAACCCTTAGACGAAGATCGCCTGCTTGCCGCGGTTAAACGTATTGCCACCCACAAACAGGGCCGACCCAGAATTTTACATGTCGAAGACGATCCCATTATTTATGAGATGGTTAGAGTTTTATTACGCGGTGAGGTTGAACTGATTTTAGCCCTGACCTTGAGCGAAGCACATCAAAAACTTCGCGCCGAAGTTTTTGATTTAATATTACTGGATGTCGAACTCACTGATGGCTCTGGATTAGATTTAATAAACGATCTGGACGACGTAGAATACATGCCCCAGGTGGTGATCTTCTCCTCGACCGAGGTCGGCCCCGAAATTGCGAAAAAAGTTAAAGCGGCGCTGGTCAAAACAAAAGACAACCGCAAAGAGCTTATTAATGTCATTATGTCCGTGATCAAAGAACGTGAGATGCAAATGGAACTGATGGCCGATGCTCAGGTCGATCATATTGAACTCCCACAACTGGAAAACAACACCGATCCAGATAGCAAGGTTAGAGACCAGGATAATGGCTAAAGAACTGCAACGCATCCTTTATGTTGAAGATGAACCGGATATCCAGGCCGTCGCAAAAATCGCGCTCGAAACGGTCGGCGGTTTTACCGTCGAGATTTGCTCATCCGGTTTTGAGGCGGTCGAAAAAGCCAGCGACTTCAAACCTGATCTGTTGTTGCTGGACGTGATGATGCCCGGTATGGATGGCGTCTCCACCTTACAGGAATTGCGTAAACAGCCTGGGCTGGAAAACATCCCGGCTATGTTTATGACCGCGAAAGTCCGGCCCAGTGAAGTTGACCAGCTTCGTCTGCAAGGGGCGATCGATGTTATCCCCAAACCTTTTGACCCGATGACCCTGTCCGAAAACCTGAAAAGCCTCTGGAATAAGCATACCCAGTAACCACATCGACCGGCCTCAGAGGCCCTACACATCCTCCCGGTTCGGATAACAAATGAACTTCCTTGATCATGCTCCTAAACCGACTTCAGGCTAATTATTTATTAATATCATGATGTTATAAAACTTTTCGCAAGCACATTCATACTTAGTATTCACAATAGGTTATAAAATTAAACAATCTTTGGGGTTGATTTTACTTATGGCTTCCCTATAATATTAGTAATTGCTTATTTACTTATTTGTTGAGGTGTTTTATGTCTAACTTAATTTCAAACTTTCCCCACGACGGCGTTGTGACCATCAATCGCGTTATCCTGAAACCGGAATTTAGTCTGGACGACCTGCAGGAACGCGTCGCCTTTTTATGCGAGAACGTGAAAACCTACCACTCCGAAACCGGCTTTGTTGGTGGCTTTGTCGCCCTGAACAGCGGTGCCGTCTCTAACGAATGCTCGACCGTGGGTCAGTCGGCTGAACGCGAACTAAAAGGCAAAGAAGCCCTGATCATCACCTTCTGGAAGTCCTTTGCCGAACACGAAGAATCACATAAATCCGCTACCTTCCAGCCTCTTTTTGAGCAGGTGCTGGAACTGTGCGAAAACGGCAATGAAGAAATAGCCTACGAAATGATGTGGTCAGGCGCGGCTTACTCCGCTGAAGAAGCCAAAGCCGCCAAGGCCGCAAAGGAACTCGCCGCGTAACCGTTTACTTCTACAAACTCACATGTCATGAACCCCTGACGGGGTTCGTGCCGTATTCCCTACGCCAGGCTCAGGTCATTTCCTCGCTGCGATCTGCAAGTCTTGAATCGCTGCGCGTTTCATGCAGTACTCGCTACGCTACGGTTCCTCCAATAGCTTTAAGGTGCATCCCCCTCTGATGCGCTTTTTTTATATAAATAACAGTAAAAAACCCAGATTATAGAAACTGTGCAGAAAGATCGGCGGCAGCAATGAAGCGTGCCGCTCTTTCATATAGCCAAATACGAGCGATGGCAAAAACACCAACACCGCCCATAACCAGGGCTGATAGATCATGTGGGCCAGCACAAACAGGCCACTGGTCAGGATATTTGCCATGGTTAATACACCGTAGTGACGCCGTTTTGTCCAGCGACTCAAACTGTCCAGGATCAGACCCCGAAATACCACTTCTTCTAAAATGGGGTAAAGCGCGACCAACAGCAGTAACTGCATCGTGTTATCAAATAAGGTGGCCCAGTCTTCGCGTAGCGGTATAAAAAGCGACAGCAATAACCAGCTGAGTGGCCCAAGCACGATGCATAGATAAAATTGCCGATCACGGAAAAGCTTTGTTTCTCTTTTTATCATATAATCATTAATAACGGGGACAGGACGTCCTGTTGTGAAAATCGCTGCCGACAAGATTAAGCTAAATGCACTGATTAAGCACTTCAATATAAAGCGTAAATATCACTATGAAATGGATCATCCGAAGCAGTATTAGCCAGGGCAGGTGGAGAGTGGTTTTACTCGCGGCCCTGTTTGCACTTTACGGCTGTCAAAATGACCAACCCGCGCAAGCCCCACAGGCTAATACGGCGACACCTCAATGGTACGTGAGCCTGACCATAAGCGGCGGCTTAAGCGGCCAAAATCGCTCAATTCGCATTAATCATCAGGGTGTGGCCCAGTTCACAGATCACCGTCGTAAAACACAGAAAAATGGCCAGATATCGAAAAATGACTTGAATAAACTGGCGAAATTGGTTAAAAACTACTCAACGACAACCGCACGTCGCAAGGGTAAATCAACGTCCTGTCGTGACTGTTATCGCTATACAATCAGTACTGAATACGATGGGCGGGTGAACCGTCAACAGGTCAACGATTTAAATATGGATGAGAATGTGAGGCGGTTAATTGGGGCGCTGAAAACAATTTCATCTGAACATGAACCGCTAAATAAATAACCTAAACACATTTGTTCCGGGGGGATATCCATGGCTCTTAAATACCTGACAGCACTGACATTGTTGCTGATCACACACCATCTGAGTTTGTCGGCCGAAACCATTCACAGTCAGACCAATGGCATATTAAACATCGACAAAGACCACCGACAC
>QILH01000119.1 GCA_003233255.1 Gammaproteobacteria bacterium
GAGCCAGCCCCTCCTCCACACGCAGTCAATAATGGTGTAAACACTATACTCGTCATTAACGTACACAATAGAATTTTCATAACGTCCCCCGGTTAGCAAAATGCTTAATGAACAAGCATGCTAACATTGTATATTTTTTGCGGCAAACTATACGAATAAGAACATTTGAAGTCAGCGCCCGGCAAGACGAAATTGAATGGTATGCTGATCATAATCTGATGCAACCGCGATATTATAGCCTTGCGCTAAATTAACCCCAATCTCTCTTAACATGACCATCGTCTCTTCATTTTGTACATATTCAGCAATGGTTTTTTTACCCAGAATATGACAGACATCATTAATGGCTTTAACCAATGCGTAATTTAACTCATCCTCATGCATTGAACCAATAAACGATCCATCAATTTTCACATAATCGACATCCAACTCGCGTAAATAAGAAAAAGAACTATAGCCTACCCCAAAATCATCCAACGCCGTTTTGAATCCCATCAATCGCAATTCAGACAGAAAGTTTCTAGCCTTATCAAGATCGGCAATGGCAACATCCTCGGTGATTTCGAAGACTACTCGTTCAGCTTCCACTTTTAAGGTGTCGAGTGATGCACGAATTAAATCTAATACCTGTGGATCGCCTATCGATTTTCCAGAGAGATTTATAAAATAACATATATTTTCCTGTTTTGGTTGCATGTTTAACCATTCAAAGGCATGTTCAACGACCCATCGATCGATATCCGGCATTAAACCAAAACGTTCTGCTGAATCAAAAAAGCCACTTGGCAAAATGTATTCGCCCGTATCAACATCTAACATTCGGAGCAAAAGTTCATAACTAAACAAGCTTGCGTCTTCAACATTTATTATTGGCTGACAGGAAAAAACAAAGCCGTTATTCTCCAACGCATGACGAATACGTCGAGTCCAGCCCATCTCATTATAAAAAGTATCAATTCGGTCTTTGTCCTTGTTTTCAAACAAATGTACCCGATTTCGGCCAGCACGTTTCGCCATATGACATGCAACGTCAGCACGAGCCAAAAAAGCATCTTTACTATCGATACCGGGTTCATACATGGCCACACCAATAGAGCAACCCGTATCAATGTGTTTACCCGAAGCCACAAAATTATAACTCGAAATCGCCGTTCGATAATTATCAGCCACTTTTTCGACCTGATCCTTTTCGACATCCACCAGTATTAAGGCAAACTCATCGCCGCCAAGACGTGCCAGTATATCGCTTTTACGAGTGCGCGCAGCCAGAGTGTTAGCAATACCGACTAACAATCGATCACCCTGTAAATGGCCTAAGGTATCATTTATATATTTAAAATTATCCAGGTCAATGTAAATACAGGCGCACAATGAATCGTCGTGGCGTTTGGCGCGCTCGAACTCTCTTTCAAGCGTCACGTTGAAATATTGGCGGTTATACAAACTCGTTAACGAATCGTGTTCAGCTAAATGCTGCAAGTGATCCATCATCGCTCGGCGCTCGGTTACATCATCAACTATGGCTGTAAATAATCGCTTGCCATCAAGCCGCATCTCGCTTTTCTTGAATGACATAACAAATTCATGATGATTTTTCCGCAGCGCTTTTAGTTCAGGTTCACCTTTAAATTCTCCCAGCCTACCCTCACGTAAAAGATTTTTAAGTTCATTTTCGTTTGCGCACATCGGATCGGTATTTAATAATATATCAAATCTTTGCCCAACCACTTCATGACTTTCATAATTGAAGAGCTGTTGCGCCGCCGCATTAAATGTCTCAATGCAACCTTGCTCGTCTATTGTTATTATCCCTTCAGCTGCATTATCCAGTATCGATTCTAGACGGCTTTGCCTATTATAAACCTGATGGCGCATATCATTATACGAACTGATTAATTTATTTATTTCATCCAGACTGGCACTTACATTATCGTCTATCGCCGAACCTAATGGATCAAATTGCATCTGGTTTGCCAATCTCAAAACCGGACGGCGAATGTTACGCTGAAAGAAAACGTACATGATAAACATCATTATAAATACAGCTGTGGTAAAAATAAAAATAAACCATGACAGCGTAAGCGCGGTTTTCTGTGAATCGGCAATGGCTTTTTGGTTGGAGTTGTATGCCTCCTTTTTGAGGGCCTCGGCCTTTTCAAGCAAAGAATTCAATGTTGGCTGAAGTGAATTTTTAATCAAAGAAACATCGGCACGCCAGTTATCCGATAGATAAATTTCAACCGCCTTTTCTAAAGTCTTATTATAATTGGTTGCAGCAAGCCGCATTTGTCCAATTGACTCTTCTTGCTGAAGGCCTAGTCTATTATTGTTTTTCTGAATTTCCAGTTTATCCAGGATATCGATAACGTTATCGATAAACATCTTGCGGTTCTTAAGATTTAAGTTCATAGCAACTTCTGGATCACCAAAGGCCCCCATTCGATTGGCGACAAAAATCCGAAACCAGCTGACTTGCATTGACCAGGCATAACGAGCCTCCTGAAATAAATGCATAACACTTGAATATTCGTCTTCGATTACGCTCGGGCGAAAATCAGTTAACACGCCCTCCTGTAATGCCAATTCTACCGCTTCAGAAAACTGTCGATTGATCGGCTCTAATTCATTTATTAAAATTGGCATTGCAGGGTAACGACTTTCCACGTTCTGCATTATCTTCTGATATTGAATCGTCGCATCGTTTAAATTTTCAACTTCGCCTGCCAGCTCCATCGCCTGCGCACTTAACGCCTTGTCATTTTTCACTTCCCGCATATAGACAAAAGCCCAGGCCAGATTTCTTGACTCGTTAAGATGGAAATTTAACTCGCTTAGTTTCGCTTTGGATAAAAAGGTTGAATACTGATGTAACGTACTTTCAACCGATCGGACTTCATCGATGATTTTATGGATCGAATTACTCAACAGATTATTAACCTGGATTTTTTTATAATTTTTTTCGGCCGTGCTCTGAACCAGTTGAAACGAATACATAGCCAGCAACAGTAGCGATAATAAAAATATTATTGCAACCAGGGCAAAACGACCGTTTAAGGTTTTTACTGTGAATGTCATAATAGCCCTACTGAGCCTGTTTTCCGTAGTATATATAAGGTATAGATGTTTTCCGTCATCATTGCGAAAATAATATACATTTACAACTTAAAGTTATTTAACAAATATCGGTGGTTAGATATTGATTTTATTAGCATTTAATAAACCTTATGATGTGGTTTGCCAATTTCGCTCTCAGTCCGCGAGGGCCACTTTGAGCGATTTCATCAAGACGCAAAAGATATACCCCTGTGGCCGTCTGGATCGCGACAGTGAGGGCCTGTTGCTACTAACCGATGATGGTCTATTACAACATCGGATCACGGCACCAAAACTTAAAATGAAAAAGGGATATTGGGTTCAGGTAGAAGGCATCCCGACTGAAAATGAGCTGCAAAAATTGCGAAACGGGGTTGAGTTGAAAGACGGCATGACCCTTCCGGCGCAGGTTAGTGCCATTTGCGCACCCGATATCTGGGAACGTAACCCCCCAATACGCGAACGTAAATCCATCGCCACGCAATGGCTGGATATTGGTATTAAAGAAGGCCGCAATCGTCAAATTCGCAGAATAACCGCCAATATCGGTTATCCTACCCTACGATTAATCCGCTATCGAATTGGCCCCTGGTATCTCAATGACCTCAACAGCGGTCAATCAACATTGCGTGAAGTCCCCAAATCCATACAGAACGAACTAAAACAGCTTAAAGGTAAAGCGTAATCATGCAATGGACTCCCCACATTACCGTCGCCAGTATTTTAAAACAGGAGGATAAATATCTTTTTGTGCAGGAGCGTAAAGATAAACGCCTGGTTATTAATCAACCTGCAGGGCACTGGGAACCGGGTGAGACCTTAATCGCTGCCGCGATAAGAGAAACCCTGGAAGAAACGGCCTGGCATTTTGAACCAACGGCAGTTACAGGAATCTATCAATGGCACCATGAACCTCGAAATGAAACGTTTTTAAGGTTTTGTTTTTGTGGCACATTGTTAGAGCATGATCCGGCAAGAACACTGGATCCTGATATCGAATCCACCCTGTGGCTAACAGAAGAAGAATTAACCGCGCAACAGGCAACTCATCGCAGTCCCTTAGTGCAACGATGCATGGACGATTACCTGTCTGGCATTCAGCACGACTTACGAATTATTTCAACAATATAAATGGCTGCAAAAACCAAAATTGTTGTTGGCATCTCCGGTGGCGTGGACTCATCGGTCAGCGCTTTGCTGTTACAGCAACAGGGTTATGATGTCTCCGCGGTATTCATGAAAAACTGGGAAGCGGATGACGACGAAGGTTATTGCCCAGCCGAACAGGATTATAGTGACGCAACCAATGTATGCGAAACCCTGGGGATTGACATTGAGGGCGTTAACTTTTCGGATCAATACTGGGATCGCGTGTTTGCCTATTTTTTACAGGAATATTCAGCGGGTCGCACTCCTAACCCGGATATTCTGTGCAATAAAGAAATAAAATTCCGTGCCTTTTTAGATTACGCTTTATCACTTGGCGCAGAAAAAATAGCAACAGGCCACTATGTCCGTAGCGAACAGCGTGACGACGGCTATGTTTTATTACGCGGGCTCGACAACGATAAAGATCAAAGTTACTTTTTATATACCTTACAGCAGGATCAACTTGAAAAATGTCTGTTTCCCGTGGGCGAACTGTCCAAACCCGACGTGCGTAAACTTGCCGAACAACACAAGCTCATAACACACAATAAAAAAGACAGCACCGGCATCTGTTTTATTGGCGAGCGTGACTTTAAAAGTTTTTTACAACGTTTTTTACCTGCACAACCCGGCGATATGGTTACCCCCGATGGCGATGTACTGGGCCGTCATGATGGCTTGATGTATTACACACGTGGGCAGCGGCAAGGTCTGGGACTTGGAGGCTCAGCAAACTATGGGCCAGAACCCTGGTATGTTGCCGATAAAGATCTCATTGAAAATAAACTTATCGTTGTACAGGGGCATGATCATGCTTTATTGCAAAGTCGCTGGTTGACCGCGATTAATCTTGACTGGGTATCTGGCACTGAGTTGAATGCTGCTTTACACTGCACGGCAAAAACCCGCTACCGACAAATTGATGCTGTCTGTTATGTACAACCACAACACGACAACACCGTACATGTTGAATTTGAACAACCACAATGGGCCATCACAATTGGTCAGTCGGTAGTGTTCTATCAGAACGAAGTGTGCTTAGGGGGTGGAATTATTAATACAACGGAAAAATTGATTACATAATGACAAACTTAACGGATAAAACTCTTGCCCTGGCGGGTGTGTTTCAATGTGCTCGTTTGGTCTCACAGATTGCTAATAAAGGCATTGTGGATCAGTATGATCTTGAAACGATTGTGCGCAGCACCCTCAATCAAAATCCAGATTCAACCCTGGCCGTGTATGGTAACTATGTAAACATTAACACTGGCCTGCATGCTCTTATCCAGCATCTAAGTGATGGCATGGCTCAGCGCGATATGAATACCGCTCGGTATGTGATAAGTCTGTTGCATTTAGCACGAAAAGTCTGGAAGCGTAATAATATGCTAACTGCTATTGCCACTCGACTCGAGCGTGTCCAGGAGCAGGTCGATCTGTTTGGCATCACCCATGACAATGTGCTGGCCAATCTGGCGAGTATTTATAGTGATACCATCAGCACCCTCTCACCGAAAATCATGGTGACCGGTGATACGCATCATTTATCAAACCCGCAAAATGCGGATAAAATACGCGCCATTCTCATGGGCGGTATTCGTTCTGCGATTTTATGGCAACAAAATAACGGCAGTCGCTGGCAAATCCTGTTAAAGCGCCGTCGCTACGTCGATGAGGCACGTCGAATCCTGGAATACGAAATGTCGAACCAGCTGCACTGAATTAATTAAGACCCGAATTCCTGCATGGCACAAGCCCATTACTATTCGCTATAATAAGCGATTGCATTGCTAAATTATAATCATTGAAGGAGCTTTCATGGCTGACAGTTTTAAATCCCGCAGTACGCTTAAGGTCAACGGGGCTGACTACACGTATTATCGTTTAGATAAGGTCAAAGGCAGCGAAAAACTACCCTTCTCGCTGAAGATCCTGCTTGAGAACCTGCTGCGCCATGAAGATGGGGTCAATGTGACCCGTGCCGATATCCAGTCGCTCGCCAACTGGGATCCGAAAGCCCAGCCCGATACCGAGATCGCCTTTACCCCGGCGCGCGTGCTGATGCAGGACTTCACGGGTGTGCCTGCAGTGGTCGATCTGGCCGCCATGCGCGATGCGATGCGTGAATTAGGCGGTGACCCAGAGAAGATTAATCCCCTGCAACCGGCCGAACTGGTGATCGATCACTCGGTACAGGTCGACAAATTCGGCAGCGCCGATTCGTTTTCTCTAAACGAGGCGCTCGAATACCAGCGCAACAAGGAACGCTATACCTTTTTAAAGTGGGGCCAGAACGCATTTTCTAATTTTAAGGTCGTGCCCCCCGAAACCGGCATCGTGCATCAGGTTAACCTTGAGTATTTAGCCCGTACTGTGTTCGTCAAAGAAGACGGTAATCAGAAAATTGCCTATCCCGATACCCTGGTGGGCACCGATTCACACACCACCATGATCAATGGCCTCGGCGTACTGGGCTGGGGCGTGGGCG
>QILH01000207.1 GCA_003233255.1 Gammaproteobacteria bacterium
TTCGGCTTTATTCACGAATGACTCCCCTTTATTTTTTGTTGATGTTAGAAATTGCCGTTTACATCCTACGGCTGTGTTGTTTAGTCACCTAAACTTATACCAAGCGACTAATTTCGGTCAAGTAGGTTAGTTCTTATTTGAGAAAAATTATAGTAATAAAGTGTTTGACTAATGGGTTCGGATCGAGTTCTGACTCGAATCATTATCCTGATTTTCCTTATCTACCGCGGCCTTAGCCTTCTCTTCTTCAGACAATGCTTTAGGTGTGCTGGTCAAAGCCAGATTAAGCACTTCGTCGATCCATTTTACCGGAATGATCTCCAAATCTTCTTTTACGTTATCCGGCATATCGGTCAAATCCCGGCGATTCTCATCTGGAATCAATACCGTTTTAATCCCACCACGACGTGCCGCCAGTAATTTCTCTTTTAACCCGCCAATGGGCAATACTTCACCACGTAGGGTAATCTCACCCGTCATCGCCAGATCGGCCCGTACTGGAATATCCGTAAGTACTGAGACCAGCGCCGTACACATGCCGATACCGGCACTAGGGCCGTCTTTTGGGATGGCTCCCTCGGGTACGTGTACGTGAATATCATTCTTCTCAAACACGTCTGGCTTGATGCCAAGCACCGAGGATCGACTGCGCACCACCGTCATTGCAGCCTGGATCGACTCTTTCATCACATCGCCCAATTGACCGGTGACATTTTGTTTACCTTTACCCGGCATCAGGGCGGTTTCAATCGTTAGCAACTCACCGCCCACTTCCGTCCAGGCCAGTCCGGTAACCTGACCCACCTGGTCGTTCTCTTCGGCCAGACCAAAACGAAAACGCTGTACACCCAGATATTTTTCCAGATCGTCCGACGTTACAACCACGATTTCATCCGTTGGGTGCAGCAATACCTCTTTGACGACCTTGCGACAAATCTTGGCGATCTCTCTTTCCAGGTTACGCACCCCGGCTTCGCGCGTGTAATAACGCACGATATCGCGAATCACTTCTTCTTTTATATCGATCTCGTCGTCTTTGAGACCGTTATTCTTTTTCTGTTTTGCGACCAGATATCTTTGCGCAATGTTTACCTTTTCATCTTCGGTATAACCCGACAGGCGAATCACTTCCATCCGATCCAGCAACGGGCCAGGGATATTCATGGTGTTGGAGGTCGCAACAAACATGACTTCGGATAAGTCATAATCCACTTCCATATAATGATCATTGAAGGTGTGATTTTGTTCGGGATCCAGTACTTCCAGCAATGCTGAAGCTGGGTCGCCACGAAAATCCATCGCCATCTTGTCGATCTCATCGAGCAAAAACAGCGGATTGCGTGTACCGACCTTGGTTAGATTCTGAATAATCTTGCCCGGCATCGAGCCAATATAGGTGCGACGATGTCCGCGGATCTCGGCCTCATCCCGTACGCCGCCCAGCGCCATGCGCATGAATTTTCGGTTGGTGGCACGCGCAATGGATTGCCCCAACGAGGTCTTACCCACGCCCGGTGGCCCAACCAGACATAAAATTGGACCCTTCATTTTTTTCATGCGTGTTTGCACGGCCAGATATTCCAAAATTCGTTCTTTTACTTTTTCCAGACCGTAGTGATCGGCCTCTAAAACTTCTTCGGCCTTGGCGATGTCATGACGAACCTTCGAACGTTTCTTCCACGGCACACCCACGACCCAGTCCAGATAATTGCGTACCACCGTCGCTTCCGCCGACATCGGTGACATCATTTTAAGTTTCTGTAATTCACTGTTGGCCTTGGTTTTGGCCTCTTTCGACATACCGGCCTTTTCAATCCTGGTTTCCAGTTCCTCAATTTCATTCGGAACATCCTCCATCTCGCCAAGTTCTTTTTGAATGGCCTTCATCTGTTCATTCAAATAATACTCACGCTGACTTTTTTCCATTTGGCGTTTAACCCGACCCCGAATACGCTTTTCGACCTGTAACAAGTCGATTTCGGATTCCATCATCGCCATCATATGTTCGAAGCGTTCACGCAATTCTTCGATCTCAAGGATCTTCTGTTTTTCATCAATCTTGAGTGACATGTGAGCCGCAATGGTGTCGACCAGACGGCTGGGATCATCAATACTCGAAAGTGAGGTTAAAATTTCCGGTGGGACTTTTTTGTTTAATTTTACGTACTGATCGAACTGCGTCACCAGCGAACGAACTAACACTTCGGCTTCGCGTTCATCTTCTTCGGTTTCTTCAATTGCAACCAGCTGGGCATTAAAAAATTCATTATTAGCAACAAAATGAACGATGCGCGCACGCTTTACACCTTCAACTAAAACCTTGACCGTACCATCCGGGAGTTTTAGCAGTTGCAAAATAGTTGAGACCGTACCGATATCGTACACGTCTTCAGGACTGGGATCGTCGTCGGCGGCACTTCTCTGTGCGACCAGTAAAATCTGTTTATCGATTTCCATCGCCGATTCCAACGCCTGGATCGATTTATCACGCCCAACAAAAAGGGGGATGACCATGTGCGGATAGACCACCACATCGCGTAGCGGTAAAACGGGCATGGTGATGAGCTGTTCATCGATAACGTCTGACATAGTCTGCTCTCTGGTTAAATTAGTTTATTACGTCCAATAGGACTTTATGCAGTCGTAATTCCCGAAATTCAATCGTCCGGGTGAGCTTTTTTTCGAGTTCACCTAAAGTCTATATGGGAATCGACGTTTAGATGGCTATCGTTCGTCGGATGCAGCGATTTGTTCCGAACCCTCATAGATAAGGATAGGTTTGCCTTCGGCGTTAATAACGGAATCATCGATGACCACTTTTTCCAGATTTTCAATCGAGGGCAAATCGTACATCGTATCAAGCAAGACATATTCAAGAATGGAGCGCAAACCACGCGCACCGGTTTTTCGATCCATCGCTTTACAGGCAACGGCGCGCAAGGCCTCGTCACGAAATTCCAGATCGCAGCCTTCCATCTCGAACAGTTTTTGATATTGTTTGGTTAACGCATTCTTAGGTTCAGTTAAGATTTGCACCAAGGCATCTTCATCAAGCTCGCTTAAGGTCGCAACCACCGGTAGCCGACCCACAAATTCCGGGATCAGACCGTATTTAATTAAATCTTCCGGTTCAACCGAGTGTAAAACATCACTCAGACTCATCACATCGTCTTTGCTTTTTACATCAGCCGAGAATCCAATGCCGCCCTTCTCGGAACGCTCGCGAATTATTTTGTCCAGACCGGCAAACGCACCGCCACAAACAAATAAAATGTTTCCAGTATCAACCTGCAGGAATTCCTGTTGCGGATGTTTACGACCACCTTGTGGCGGAACCGAGGCCACCGTGCCTTCGATTAATTTCAACAAGGCCTGTTGCACGCCTTCGCCTGAAACATCGCGTGTGATCGAGGGGTTATCTGATTTACGGGAAATCTTGTCGATTTCATCGATGTAAACAATCCCGGTTTGCGCCTTCTCAACATCGTAGTCGCATTTTTGTAATAGTTTCTGAATGATGTTTTCAACGTCTTCACCGACATAACCGGCCTCGGTCAGGGTGGTCGCATCGGCAATCGTGAACGGCACGTTTAACAGGCGTGCCAGGGTTTCGGCCAGCAGGGTTTTACCGCTGCCGGTCGGACCAATTAACAAAATGTTGGATTTGGATAACTCGACGTCATCCTTGCGTTGACCGGTTTCCAGACGTTTATAGTGATTATAAACCGCCACCGCGAGCACTTTCTTGGCGCTAATTTGACCGATCACGTACTCATCAAGAATCGCATTGATCTCATGCGGCGTCGGTAATTTTTTACCGCCCACCGAGGAGGCCTGTTCCTGCACCTCTTCACGAATAATATCGTTACAGAGCTCAACACATTCATCACAAATGAAAACAGACGGACCTGCAATCAGCTTACGAACCTCATGCTGACTCTTGCCGCAAAAGGAACAGTACAGCAATTTGCCGTTTTCGCTGGAGCTGTTCTTGTCGTCACTCATCTATTACTACCTCATCGTCATTCGTCAGGTGATGTATTTACAATGCCTCTAAATCACCGATATTTCAAGCCCTTATCTTTCAGGGATATTGGGGGTCACCTGTTTAAACTTAGCTCATTTTTGACCTGAATCCTGTGTCCAGGTTCAAATTAAGACCACTCTAATAAAGTGGACTCAAGCTACCCTGATATCAACTTTCGGGGTCTTCAGCCCGACTATGCAATACCTTATCAATTAATCCATATTCGACGGACTCATCGGCGCTCATAAAGAAATCCCGGTCAGTATCACTCGAAATCTGCTCCATCGGCTTACCCGTATGCTTCCCCAGCACCGCATTTAAACGCTCACGGGTGCTTAAAATTTCCTTGGCGTGGATCTCAATATCCGAAGCCTGCCCCTGAAACCCGCCCAGTGGCTGGTGAATCATGGTTCTGGCGTGAGGCAAGGCAAAACGTTTGCCCGCCGCTCCGGCCGTCAACAGAATCGCCCCCATACTGGCGGCTAATCCTACACACATGGTACTGACATCCGGCTTAATAAATTGCATCGTGTCATAAATGGACATCCCCGCCGTGACCGACCCACCTGGAGAATTAATATAAACGTGAATATCCTTATCCGGATTTTCAGATTCTAAAAATAACAACTGAGCCACAATCAAATTGGCCATGTAATCCTCGACCTGACCCACAACAAAAATTACCCGCTCTTTGAGTAATCGCGAGTAAATATCCTGGATACGCTCACCCCGGGATGTGGTCTCGATGACACTGGGTACCACTTGATTCTGGATTTGATTTGTCCATTCCATGTTATGAATTCTATCGGTCACGTGCTAGCTTCCTTTAAGAGGTTATTAATCAGGTAATTCAAGCCTATTTTTGGCCATTTGGATACATAATTTCGTTAAAAGTCATAGATTTATCGCTGATTTTGGCCTTGGCAAGCACCCAATCGACGATTTGTTCTTC
This sequence comes from Gammaproteobacteria bacterium, assembly GCA_003233255.1. Taxonomy (GTDB): domain Bacteria; phylum Pseudomonadota; class Gammaproteobacteria; order UBA6429; family Thiohalophilaceae; genus SZUA-24. The sequence goes on from QILH01000207.1 coordinate 4,980, forward strand.
AATCACCAGCGATTCAATTTCAACAAGACGGCGTTTATCGCTGTAATAATACTCAACCACCTGCTCGGAGTGCTCATACGGCTCGGCAATGGATTCAACTTTCTGCTTTACCTGGGCTTCATCGGCCTTTAAGCCTTCTTGCTTAACGATCTCAGCCATAATCAGGCCTAACGAGACCCGACGTTTAGCCTCAGTCTCAAACATCTCGGGGGCCAGCTTCATTTGCGCAGGATCCATGCCCTGTTGCTGCATATTGCCCAGCATTTGCTGCACCAAAGATTGTGATTCACTCTCGACAAGCGCTTTCGGGATATCCAGTTCATGCACATCCAGCAGCTTGTCCATCACCGCCTGTTTTACCTTACCGGCAAGGGAATTATCGAGTTCTCGTTGCATATTGGCACGAATTTCATCACGAAATTCCTCGATATTGTCACCTTCTAGTCCCATTTTCCTGAACAATTCTTCGTTCACTTCCGGCAGCTTCGGCTGTTCGAGTTTCTTTAGTGTCACCGCAAACTGAACCGATTTTCCGGCCAGCTCTTCCTTTTGATAGCTATCCGGGAAGCTTAAATCAAGGGTCTTTTCATCGCCCACTTTCATGCCCACGATGCCGTCTTCAAAACCGGGGATAAGCTGGCCTTTACCCAGTTCGATACTCATATCGTTGCCGGTACCACCGTCAAAAGCCACACCATCCACGGTTCCAACAAAATCGAGGGTGGCCTTATCTTCTGTTTTAGCCGCACGATCGGCCTCTTCCCAGCTGATGTTCTGCTTCTGGATGGTTTCGATCATCTTTTCCATATCCGCCGCTTCGATCACCGCAACCGGCTTGTCGATCTCAAGACTGCTCATCTCGGCCAGGGTTACTTCTGGATAAATTTCGAACGTTGCCGTGTATTCAAGGCCATCTCCCGGATTAGACGGTTTTGGATCAAAATTTGGATTACCGGCTGGAGTGAGCTTTTCTTTCTGAATGGCTTCATAGAAGGTCGATTGAATGACGTCCTGCAATACCTCGATACGAACCTGAGGGCCATAACGCTGTTTGACGACATTTAAGGGCACTTTTCCGGCTCGAAAGCCTTTGAGGCTCACGGTTTTGCTTAGATTTTGAAGCTTTGTTTGCACCGCCTCATCAATCTTGTTTTCTTCCACTGAAACCGTCACTCGACGTTCAATGGCACTGGGCGACTCGACTGAAACCTGCATTTAAAACCTCACCTAAGATATTGAGTTAAAAAAGATTAATTATGAAACATGGTGCGGATGGAGAGACTCGAACTCTCACGCCTCGCGGCACCAGAACCTAAATCTGGCGTGTATACCAATTTCACCACATCCGCAAAAGACGGCGATTATACCGATAGTTAGTCATTGAATCTAATCAATAGCTAATATTAATTACACTGAACTTGGTACAAGGGCATGATCAAGGAACTTCATTGTCATCCTGGCCGGAACGAAGAATCTTTCCTGGGCGTGGCGTGGTACGCCTTTCATCGCGCAAGATCCTTCACTGCGTTCCACATGCTTTGAACCGCTGCGCGTTTCGACCAGTATTCCTTACGCTGTGCTCCAGTCAGGATGACCATAGCCGGGGCTTTCAGGAGTCGCTAGAGACTTCAGGGGCTTCAGAGTTCAGGGTCTTCAAGGTTTGGGGACTTTTAATCCTGAATTCAGGTTCATTATCAGTAAGCGTAGAGAACCGAAATAAATAATTTGGTAGGCCGTATAGGGGTCG
>QILH01000105.1 GCA_003233255.1 Gammaproteobacteria bacterium
GCCGAGGCCCGGGCGACGCATGTGGTTTCAATAGCCATCGAAAAAGGGGACATCAATGCGATTAACTATTTTGTGGCCACCAAATACACCGAAGCCTTAAAAGACATTGCCTCGGCACCCAATTCGAAAATGATCTTTATGCCACTTGAGGCATCCAGTGTGATTGGCTCGATCGGCGGCATCGCAGAACTGGCTAAAGATGCTATGAAGGCACAGTCTTAAGCAAAGAGAAAACATTACATGGAAACAATTACATTCTGGCACTGGTGGATCCTGGGCATTGCCCTGATCGTACTGGAGGTGTTTGCCCCCGGTGCCTTCTTTTTATGGATGGGCATTTCGGCGGGTGTGGTGGGGACGATTCTGGTGCTTATTCCTGACCTGGGTTGGGAATACCAGGTGATGTTGTTTGCCATTTTCTCGATCGTGTCCATTGCGTTGTGGAAACGATATCAAACAAAGAATCCAACCGAATCCGATCACCCAACCTTGAATCGCCGTGGCGAGCAATACGTGGGTCGTAACTTTACCCTGGCCGAGCCGATCGTAAATGGTATGGGCAAGATCAAGGTGGATGATTCTATCTGGAAGATCAGCGGCGAGGATTGTGCGGCGGGAACCAAAATAAAAGTGACCGGGATTGATGGCACCATATTCAGGGTCGAAAGTGACCAATAGATTGATTGAATTGATTTTAAGTGGAGACTAACCCGTGGACGATCCGAATGTATACGCAGCGCCAACCGAGCCAGTCGAAAAAGTCCCACCGACTCAACCCACACAAACAAAGAAGCAGGAATGTACATTGGCCATCGCCAGCGTTATCTGTGGTGGCCTGAGCTTCTTTTTTGGAATATTTACCGCTATCCCGGCGGTTATCTGTGGCCACATGGCATTGAGTGAACTCAAACGAAATCCAGGCAAGTATGATAGTTCAGCAAAAACCATGTCGGTGGTGGGGTTGGTGCTGGGGTATGTTTTTATCGGCATTACCGTACTGGGAATTCTGGTGTTTGTGGTGATTTTTGTTGTGGCTATTGGTGCTGCCTAGCCAATCGGGTTCGTATTCCCCCTTAATAATCTTGCAGCTTTCGATATCCTGCCTGAGGTAATTTTTGGATTGAGCGCCATCGCTTCCTGATGAACAGAATTCATCGTTTATTGGCATGAATGATTCCATGAAAATTTACTATTCGCTGATACCTCCAGTTGAAGAGTTCACCCGATATTGGGATAGAAGGCCATTAAAATCAATATCTTATACGAATTCAGGGCGGTCTGGGTTTGGCGCGATCACATTATGGGCCATTAATCAAAAGGCAATGGACTGGAGATGGGTCTGTGTCCGTATATAATAAGTATCCTGATTGCAGGCATGGTAAGCTTGCGCGCTAAAATTTTTCCAAACACAACCAATAAACCGATACAAGATGAAAACACTCGAGCAACTTTTACAGGAACGCATTCTTATTCTCGACGGTGCCATGGGCACCATGATCCAGGAATACAAACTGGAGGAAGAGGACTATCGTGGCGAGCGTTTTGCCGACTGGCCTTCTGATGTAAAAGGCAATAACGATTTACTGTGTCTAACCCAGCCGAAGATTATCAAGGATATTCAGCTGGCCTATCTGGATGCGGGCGCGGATATTATCGAGACCAATACCTTCAATGCCAATGAATATGGTATGGGCGATTACGGCATGCAGGAACTGGTGCGTGAGATTAATGTTACTGCGGCGAAGATTGCGCGCGAGGCCTGCGATGAGAAAGCGAGCGACGACAAGCCCCGTTTTGTTGCGGGAGTACTTGGGCCAATGCCGGTCACTGCGTCCATGTCAAAAGATGTGAATGATCCTGCCGCGCGTGATGTGACCTTTGATGATTTGCGCAAAGCCTATACGATTGCGCTGGAGGGTTTAATCGAAGGTGGCATCGATATTATTTTGGTTGAGACGGTGTTTGATACCTTGAATGCCAAGGCGGCGTTGTTTGCGATTGAGGAATACTTCGAACGATCGGGAAATAGCTTGCCGGTTATGATCTCGGGTACGATCACCGACAAAAGTGGGCGTATCCTCACCGGGCAAACGCCAGAAGCCTTTTATAATTCATTGCGCCATATTAATCCGATCAGTTTTGGTTTTAACTGTGCACTGGGTGCGGAAGACCTGCGCCAGTATGTCGAGGAGTTAGCGGGCATTGCCAGTTGTTATATCAATGTGCATCCTAATGCTGGGTTGCCGAATGCCTTTGGTGGTTTTGATGAAACTCCGGAGAGTTTAGCTGCTGAGATTGGTGACTGGGCCAAAAATGGTTTTGTGAATATTGTCGGCGGTTGTTGCGGTACCTCACCCGCTCACATCAAGGCCGTAGCCGAAGCCGTCAGTAAGTACCCGCCGCGCAAACCAAAACCCGTCGATCACACGACACGATTAAGCGGTTGGGAAGCCTGTAACATTACTGAAAATTCACTGTTTGTGAATGTTGGTGAACGTACCAACGTAACCGGTTCGGCGAAATTCAAACGCCTGATACTAGAAGAACAGTTTGACGAGGCCTTAAGCGTGGCCCGCGAACAGGTTGAGAACGGCGCGCAGATCATCGACATCAACATGGACGAAGGTATGCTCGATGGCGAAGCGGCGATGGTAAAGTTTTTAAGCCTGATCGCGCAGGAGCCGGGTATTGCTGATGTGCCGGTGATGATCGATTCCAGTAAATGGAACATTATAGAGGCCGGCCTTAAATGCATTCAGGGCAAGGGCATCGTTAACTCGATCTCGATGAAAGAAGGCGAAGACAAATTCATCGAGCATGCTAAATTATGTCGTCGTTACGGTGCTGCGGTAATCGTGATGGCCTTCGATGAAGTGGGTCAGGCCGATACTCAACAGCGCAAGATCGAGATCTGCGAGCGGGCTTATAAAATTTTAACTGAGCAAGTAGGGTTCCCACCGGAAGATATTATTTTCGATCCGAATATTTTCGCGGTCGCCACCGGCATTGAAGAGCATAACAATTACGGCGTTGATTTTATCGAAGCCACCGGCTGGATAAAGAAAAATCTTAAATACGCGTTGATCAGCGGCGGTGTCAGTAATGTGTCGTTTTCGTTTCGTGGTAATAACCCGGTGCGCGAGGCGATTCACGCGGTGTTCTTATATCATGCAATTAAAAATGGCATGGACATGGGTATTGTTAATGCCGGTCAGCTAGCGGTCTACGATGATCTGTCCGACGAGTTGCGCGATGCAGTAGAAGACGTGGTGTTAAATCGTCGAGATGATGCAACTGAGCGTCTGCTTGATATCGCCGAAAAATATCGCGGTGATGGTAAGGGCGCCGAGAAAAAAGAGGATCTGGAATGGCGCAGCTGGCCAGTCGAAAAACGTCTGGAACATGCGCTGGTTAAGGGCGTGGATGCTTTTGTTGTCGAAGATACTGAAGAGGCACGATTATCCTTTGATCGCCCAATCCATGTCATCGAAGGTCCATTGATGGATGGCATGAACGTGGTCGGTGATTTGTTTGGCGACGGCAAGATGTTTTTACCGCAGGTGGTCAAGAGTGCGCGGGTTATGAAAAAGGCTGTGGCGTATTTACTTCCCTTTATCGAAGCCGAAAAAGGCGAGGGCATGCAGAGTAACGGCAAGATCCTGATGGCGACGGTGAAAGGCGATGTGCACGACATCGGTAAGAATATCGTTGGCGTGGTATTACAGTGCAACAACTTTGAAGTGATCGACATCGGCGTGATGGTTCCCGCTAATGATATTCTGAATAAGGCTAAAGAAGAAAATGTCGACATCATTGGTCTGTCGGGTTTGATCACACCATCACTGGATGAAATGGTGCACGTGGCCAAAGAGATGGAGCGCCTGAAGTTTGATGTGCCTTTATTGATCGGTGGTGCGACCACATCCAAAGCACATACTGCGGTCAAAATCGAACATAATTATCATAGCCCTGTGGTGTGGGTGAAGGATGCCTCGCGTGCGGTCGGGGTGGTTCAGAATTTGATTAGCGAAGATCTTAGATCGACTTTTATTACTGATCTGGATGCGGAATATGAAAAGGTACGGCTGGCCTATGCCGATCGGCGTGCGCAATTAAAATGGTTGACGATCGAGGATGCGCGTAAAAATAAATCTAAAATAGAATGGCAAGATTACACGCCACCGGTACCGAATCAGTTAGGTCTACAAATTTTTGATAACATGCCACTGAAATTTTTAGTGCCGTATATCGACTGGACACCGTTTTTTCATACCTATGAAATGAAAGGTAGTTATCCGAAAATATTTGATGATGCTGATAAAGGTCCACATGCAAAGGTATTGTTTGAAGAAGCGCAACAGATGTTATCTAATATTATCGATGGTCGTTGGTTCAAGGCGCGCGCGGTAATCGGTTTATTCCCGGCCAACCAGATCAATGACGATGATCTTGAACTTGATGTCGGTGGTGAGAGCGTAGTGTTGCATCACCTTCGCCAGCAAACCGAACGTCCGCCCGGAAAACCGAATCGTTGTGTGAGTGATTTTGTTGCCCCCAAAGACACGGGCAAACAGGATTACGTCGGCGCATTTGTGGTAAGCATTCACGGTGCGGATGAAAAGGCCAAACAGTTTGACAAAATTCATCACATCGATGAATCTATTATGATCAAGGCACTGGCCGATCGGTTCGCCGAGGCCTTTGCCGAACACATGCACGATCGTGTACGCCATATAAACTGGGGTTTTGTAGACGGAGACTGGTCATCGGGTCAGGGCATTGATAACATTGCCTTCAATAGCGAAGATCTGATTAAAGAAAATTATCAGGGCATTCGTCCGGCACCGGGTTACCCGGCCTGTCCGGATCACACCGAAAAATCGGCCTTATGGAAATTGCTGGACGCAGAAAATAACTGCGGCACGCAATTGACCGAGAGTATGGCGATGTGGCCAGCAGCAAGTGTCAGTGGCTGGTATTTTAGTCATCCGGAGAGTAATTATTTTGGTGTCGGTAAGATCAATAAAGATCAGGTAGAGGATTATGCTAAACGTAAAGGTGATAGCCTCGCTGAGGTAGAACGCTGGTTATCGCCTGTGCTGGGTTATGAACCTGAATAAAATAAATTATTAAAGTAAATTAAAGTGTTATGAAAAAAATATTATCAAATTTGATGAGCGTGGTTTCAATGTTGTTGGTATCGATGTTGTTTTTGCCTGGATCTGAAATGACATTTGCACACGACGTTAAAGAAAAAGAAGATAAAAGCTGGTGGTGGCGCGATAGCTGGTGGAATGAAGGCCAGATCGAAGTACCCAAAAACTATGAAGTTGAAGTCAGCTGGAGTAGCTTCGAGCGTAATGGTGTCGAGATTCCGATCATGGTGGTTCGCCCAAAGAAAAAAGGTAACTACCCGGCGGTTTTTTTCCAGCACGGGCGTCGCGGTCTGGGTGGACTCGTTCAGCGGCATGCCAAACGGGTTGCGGCACGAGGTTTTGTGGTATTAGCACCGGACATCTATAAAGCTCATTTTTTGGGAACCCACCCGATTGAACACGATTACGAACTGGAAAAAGATGTCAATGCAGCGATTGATGTTTTGTTAAAACGCAAAGACATCAGTTCAAAACAGGCCTGCATGTATTCTCATACCCGCGGTGGTTACTACACCTTAAAAGTGGCGACCACCTTCAAACGCCAGGACAAAGAGATCGCCTGTTATGTTTCTTATTATCCGCACTGGCAAGATCCGAATGCACCTGAGCCTATGCAGGTCTATGGTTATGCCAAAGAGATCGACGAGTTTAAGCTTCCGGCGCTAATTTTTATTGGTGAACAGGAGCAATACCAGCGACGTCGCATTATCGAAACCAGCATCGGCGTTTTAAAGTCGAAAGGTCGTGATGCCCGTCTGATCATTTACCCTGGTGTAGGACGCGGTTTTGATTTTCGGCCACCGAACATACGTACCTTTGCCGACGACCTTGCGGCCAAAGATGCGGTGCAACGCGCAGCAAGGTTTATGCGTAAACATCTTACGAATAAATAATAATCCAGAACTTATTATAAACAGTTTGTCATCCTGGCTCGAAGCGGAAGGTTGGTTTTTGTTTTTTGTCATTCTGAACAAAGCGGAAAGATCTTGTTTGAAATACAACGACTCTTCACTCGCATATGCTTGCTCAGAATGACAGCCCAGTAGCCGGTTATCCTTCGATAAGCTGAGGAATTTCCAGCCCGGTTCAATATAGCTATTTTGCTTTAGTACGGCTCATTAATTTTATTGGTCGACCGATAAGTTACTAGCAGAAGCATTTAATCCGTCGTATCACGTATAAGTCAGACCTGATATACTCGCGGCCATTTTGTCACCCTGAGCCAATCCCCCGAGGTAGCCCATGTTTAAGTTAGGATGCGCCAGCAGCGCATGCTTTAGAAATGAGATATTGTCTGGCCTGACCGTCGCACTGGCGCTGGTGCCTGAAGCGGTGGCATTTGCCTTTGTTGCCGGCGTTGAACCACTTGTTGGTTTATATGCCGCTTTCATGGTCGGACTGTTAGCCGCAATTTTTGGCGGGCGTCCCGGTATGATTTCCGGTGCTACTGGCGCGATGGCTGTGGTGATGGTGGCGTTGGTTGCTCAGCATGGCGTGCAATATTTATTTGCTGCGGTGGTGTTAAC
>QILH01000043.1 GCA_003233255.1 Gammaproteobacteria bacterium
TGAATCGGATCGAGTATGGGTTCACCCTTGTCTTTTGCTTCTGTCACTTTACGATTAAAACCGGCAATGTTTCTAACTTTTAATGCTGCCATCAACTGGTAACGACGATCCATTTCCGCCACACACCAACGAAACGCATTGGCGGCATCTTTCATGTCGGTCACAACAGGCGCCAACAAATGCGGGATGTTTTCGTAGATGGACAACTCGAGCATTTTTGGATCAATCATGATCATGCGAACATCTTGCGGTTTAGAATTATATAAAATGCTCAATATCATCGCATTCAAGGCCACTGACTTACCAGAACCAGTAGTACCCGCAACCAATAGATGCGGCATCTTGGCGAGGTCGGCGATCACCGGGACACCACTGATGTCTTTACCCAGCGCCAACGAAAGCGGCGACCTGGCATGTTCAAAATTTTCCGATTTAAACGTATCCAGTAATTGCACGGTCTCACGGACTTCATTTGGAATTTCTAATCCAACCGTCGATTTACCCGGAATCACTTCAACAATGCGTACACTGATTGCGGATAAGGCGCGTGCCAAATCTTTTGCCAGATTACTTATCTGGCTGACTTTGACGCCTGCGGCCGGTTGTAACTCATAGCGGGTGATCACCGGGCCTGGATGCACCGCAACCACCTGCAGCTCAATACCAAAGTCCGCAAATTTTAATTCAACCTGACGTGAAACCGCTTCCAGTGCTTCTTTTGATACCGGGTTTACCAGTTCAATATGCTCATCAAGCAAGGCCAATGGTGGCAGTTCCGTTTCGCCATCGGTACGAAACAAGGGCACCTGACGTTCTTTTTGCTCGCGCACACTCGGCTTCGGTTCATTGATCAGCGGTGCAATACGCGGAGGTACACGCTTCGTTTCTTTTTTCGTTTCGTTCACTATTTTGATTGGGGTTCTTGCGACACGCTGTTCTTTGCGATCACGTAACAGATCGATAAAAGAAAGAAACCTGCTTTGCAGCCAATAAAGAGCATTAAGAGTCAGCGCCCCGGTGACATCCATTAATCGTAACCAGGAAAGATTGGTAAACAACGTGAAACCGCTGAAAAATAACGCTAATAGTAATAATGTGGCGCCTAACTCATTAAACGCATAGGTCATCCCGTTTTTAATTATATCGCCAAAGATTCCTCCTGCAGTAACATGCTGCGGGAGCTGGCTAATGGTATGGGTATCATACAGACTGGCCAGTCCACACGACGCACCTAAGGTAAACACAAAACCCACACCACGAATCGCCAAATGTCGCCATTCCACGGTGGTAACCGGCATTTGTCGATAGATCAACCAACCTGCATAGCCAACCATTATCGGTATTAAATAGGCCAGGTACCCAAACAACGCCAAAACGATATCGGCAAACCAGGCACCCGCCAGACCCCCCAAATTTTCAACCGCTGCAGGTTGGACGCTTTTCGACCAACCCGGATCCTGGGGCGCATAACTGCTGATTGCGAGTAAAAAATATACCGCAATAAACGCAAATACAAACAGCGCACCCTCGCGTAGTCCGCGCTGTAAATGTTCCGCTAAAGGGGCTCGTTCTGTCTTTTGTTTTGCTTGTGCCATACCGAGTATTCTAATTCAACTAATTCATTAATAGATCACCATAACCTACTATTATATATGGTAATTATCAATCAAAATTACAGGCTTTTCAGTGCTGGATGCACAATCTCACCTGCTGCAATATTAACCGCATGGGCCAGGACATGATCATCTTTCCAATCTGGCTTAGCCAGGCGCAGGATATAGGGTACAAGGCTCACCGACAATGCCTGAGATGCGGTTCTGGGCACTGCGCCAGGCAAATTAGTGACCCCACAATGAACCACCTTATCGACCAGATAGGTCGGTTCAGCGTAATTGGTTGGACGTATTGTCTCGATACACCCCCCCTGATCAATCGAAATGTCCAACACAATACTGCCTGGATTCATGGCCTTTATGAGCTTTTTGGAAACCAGTACAGGGGTTTTTGCCCCAGGAATCAGCACGGCACCGATAACGAGATCAGCCGCCTGTACATGGTCTTCGATGGTATGCTGGTAAGCATGTAAAGCGGTTACGTTTTCACCTAGTGCCCGCATTTGCTCTAACTTAGCCCGGTTGAGGTCAAAGACCGTTACATTGGCGCCCATGCCCTGCGCCATTCGCGCCGCATTGCCGCCCGCAATTCCGGCACCTAAAATCACCACATTACCCCGCTCTGTACCGGCCAGACCACCTAGTAAAACCCCCCGTCCCTGGTGATATTGATGCAAAAGATTACTGCCCATTTGAACCGAAATCCGCCCGGCGATATCACTCATTGGCTCTAAAACCGGTAAGGCCCGGTTTTCCTCAACGGTTTCAAAACCAATGGCGGTGGCGCCGGATGTTTGCAACTGGCTGAGTAATTTGGGTTCGGCCGCTAGATGTAAAAATGAAAACAGGATTTGATTCGGGCTCAGAAACTCAACTTCCTGCGGCTGGGGCTCTTTCACCTTAACGACCAGTTCAGCTTCTTGATAGGTCTGTTGTGCATCACTCATAATTTCGCAGCCTGCCGACAAATAATCCTTATCCGTATAACCTGCGGACACACCCGCTGTGCTCTGTACCCCGATCCGGTGACCGTATTTGATGAGTTCGGCGCAGGCGGCTGGAATTAACGCAACACGAGCCTCATGAATCTTGATTTCTTTCGGTATTCCTATGCGCATGGTCAATCCTTCTAATAAATTAGTTACAGAGTCCGATCTGGCTATTTACCCATAGTAGCGCTTTCCGTAACATACGACACATCTCAATGGATCATACCTCTAAATTTGGAGATGACGTAGCCAGTTAACAAGAAAGACGGAGTACACTATTTTGACCGTCATATTGAACTAATAGCTCAAACAACGGATCTATCATAATATATGTTTCTAGTCTGTTCTAAAAAAATATTGTCGGAGTATTTGCATGAGTGAAGTTAAGCATTGTCGTTTACTGATTTTGGGTTCAGGGCCTGCAGGTTACGCTGCGGCCGTTTATGCGGCGAGAGCCAATCTTGATCCTGTCCTTATCACCGGAATAGAACAAGGCGGACAATTAATGACAACCACCGAAGTCGATAACTGGCCCGGAGATGTCGAAGGCCTTCAAGGTCCCGCCCTGATGGAACGCATGCAAAAACACGCCGAACGTTTTGACACCGAAATCATCTTTGACTATATAAACAAGGTCGACCTGCAAAACAAACCGTTCACCTTAACCGGTGACAGTGCAACCTACACCTGCGATGCACTGATCATTGCCACCGGTGCCTCGGCAATGTATTTAGGTTTGCCGTCTGAAGAGGCCTTCAAGGGTAAAGGTGTATCGGCCTGCGCGACCTGTGATGGATTTTTTTATCGCAATCATGATGTCGCCGTGATCGGCGGGGGTAACACCGCGGTAGAAGAAGCATTGTATCTTTCCAATATCGCCAAGCACGTCACCGTGGTTCACCGTCGGGACAAGTTTCGTTCTGAAAAAATCTTATCGGCGCAATTGATCGAAAAAGCCAACTCAGGCAATGTAACCATAGAATGGAACCATGAAATCGATGAGGTATTGGGTGATGACAGTGGCGTCACCGGAATTCGTATCAAGAATAGTCAGGATGGGACAACCAAAGACATTGATCTTATGGGCGTATTTGTAGCGATTGGACATAAACCTAACACCGATATTTTTGAAGGTCAACTGGACATGCATCACGGTTATTTAAAAATTAAAAGCGGCATCGAGGGCAACGCAACTCAAACCAGTATCCCGGGCGTCTTTGCTGCGGGTGACGTAGCTGATCATATTTACCGGCAGGCAATTACCTCCGCAGGCGCCGGTTGTATGTCGGCCCTGGATGCCGAAAAGTATCTCGATAACCTGGCGTCACAAGGAAAATAATATCTCCTGATATTTAACGGCTAAAACTTAATACCATACTCTATGCCCTCGCCTAAGCTGCGTTTTTCCGTCACACGATTACGTAGATAGACCAATCTCTCGACATGGTCTCATCTTCTCTGTGCAGCTCGTTACCTGGGAAAAAGGGAATGATTCTTAAGCCAGGTTATGGTTGATAAGACGTTATGCGCACAGAGATTATTGAAAATTTATCAGCCCTTGATTCGAGTGACTGGAATCGTGTAGCAGGTTCAGTAAATCCCTTTACCCAATATGAATTCCTCATTGCACTTGAGCGCAACCACTGCTTAGATCAGTTCGGCTGGCATTCACAACATTGCGTATTGTTTGACGATAATAATAAACTTGTTGCCGCGATGCCGATGTATTTAAAAGATAACTCCTACGGTGAACTGGTTTTTGACTGGGCCTGGGCCGACGCCTATCACCGTGCCGGTATTCCGTATTATCCTAAGTTAGTCACCGCCATCCCTTACACCCCCGCTACTGGACCTCGCATTCTGGTCGAAGAGGATCATCACTACCACGATTATGCGCAACAGCTAACGGACTTTGCTATAAAATATGCTGAATCTATTAATGCATCCAGTTTACATTGGTTGTTTACCAATAAACGTGATACTGAGTTTTTAAAATCCCAGGGGCATGCCATGCGGTTGGGTTGTCAGTTTCACTGGTTAAACTTGCCGTACGAAAGCTTTGATGATTTTTTATCCCGCCTGTCTTCTGCCAAACGTAAAAAAATTAAACGTGAGCGCCGGCAAGTACGAGAACAAGGCATTGAGATTGAAATACGCCATGGTGACGAAATGGATGATTCGTTATGGGATATCTATCATAATTTTTATACCCGCACGTTTGATAAAAAAAACGGTATGGCGACCTTAAGTCAAAGCTTCTTTCAGGAAATTGGTCAAACTATGCCTCGAAATGTTGTCATCGTGTTTGCAAAACATCAAAATCAATACATTGCCAGTGCGTTTAATTTGCGGGATCAGTCTACACTTTACGGTAGACACTGGGGATGCAGTAAAGAATTCCATAGCCTGCATTTTGAAGCCTGTTATTATCAGGGTCTGGATTATTGTATTCAGCATGGTTTAAAAAGTTTTGAACCCGGCGCTCAGGGCGAGCACAAGATAAGTCGTGGTTTTTTACCAACTAACACCTGGTCAGCGCACTGGATCGCACATACTGAATTTAATCAGGTGATACAAAACTACACGCAACAGGAACAACAGGGCATGCAACATTATATTGACAGTTTATGTGACCACTCACCGTTTAAACCCGCTCGTTAAATAGATAACTGAGTCAACAGGGTAATGACAAAAGGACTTAATACTGCACCTTACTGGTTGGATATTGATGAGCCAACACATTTCCCAAATGTGGAGCTGGCCTTAACCGAGCCGGACGGTCTGCTCGCGGTCGGTGGCGACCTCTGTATCGAACGTCTTTGCGCCGCGTACCAACATGGCATTTTCCCCTGGTACAGTGACGGTCAACCGATTTTATGGTGGTCCCCTAATCCCCGTGCGATCTTATTTCTTGACGACTTCGTTATCTCACGCAGTTTACGAAAAGTATTACGCAACCAGAACTACCGCGTCACAATCGATACTGCGTTTGATGAGGTCATTCAAAATTGCGCGCAAAGCCGCAAAGACAGTAACGGCACCTGGATTGTCGATGACATGAAACAGGCTTATCATGAATTACATACCGCCGGTTTTGCACACAGTGTTGAAGTTTGGCAAGACGGAGAATTATTTGGTGGTTTATACGGCGTCAGCCTCGGGGGTGCTTTTTTTGGTGAATCCATGTTTAGTCGCCAAAACAACGGCTCAAAAATTGCATTGGCTTATTTAGTCGCGCAATTGAAAAAATGGGACTTTGGTTTTATCGATTCACAGGTGTATTCTGAACACATGGGCAGCCTGGGCGTGATCAATATTCCCCGTAAAGAATTTATAAAACGGCTTAATATTGAAACCAGCAAACCCACACGAATGGGGCCCTGGAAGTTTTCAGTTGAGCCTGTGTGCGCAAACAGACAAGAACCCTTCACATCATGAATGATGAAACTTCAAAATATCATCAATTACACGATTATCGATTTTTCGTGACCCCTGAACACGAGTGCAGCTATTTACCAGATCGTGAAGCCACGACTTTATTTATTGATCCGCAAACCGAATTGACGACCAAAACCTATAGCCTGTTTTCTGAGCTTGGCTTTCGGCGAGGTGGCGACCATGTTTACCGACCACACTGCACCTTATGCCATGAGTGCAAATCAGTACGCATCAACGTGAATAAATTCACCCCCTCACGCTCACAACGCAGAATCATCAAACGTAACGCCAACATAACGGTGAGCTGGATCGATGCCGAATATAAAAAAGAACACTTCCAGTTATATCAGTTGTATATGAATCACCGGCATGGTGACAGCTCGATGGTTAGCGATGATTCTGAACAATATCAACGCATGATGAACGCCCAATGGTGCAAAACAAAGTTAGCCGAATTCTATGATGATAATAAATTAATTGCCGTTGCCATCACTGACTGGCTGGAAAATGGCTTATCAGCCGTATATACGTATTTTGACCCGGAATATTCAGACTTCAGTCTGGGTACATTTTCTATACTACACCAGGTTACTGCCGCTAAAGAATCAGATCGTAATTATGTTTATCTAGGCTACT
>QILH01000045.1 GCA_003233255.1 Gammaproteobacteria bacterium
AGAAATTTGACGTTAGGTTACTTACATCGATTTTCATTGGCATACTAAAGCCTCTTCAAACAATGCAAGCACCCACACAAATTATCTGATCTAATTGTTAAAGAGCAAAACCAACCCCCAGAGGTGAGCCGGTGTAGACTGACTAATCGAACCTGTTTTGAATCCCGCAAGCAAATCAAGTGCTTAGGAGGTTCTCTTCGTTTGTTTTGAAGAGGTCAACGTCTGTCGAAGGCGCGCATTATACGCAGCCGATGAATCAGGTCAAGCACTATATCGTACTAATTTTGAAAACTTACAACATTGTGGAAAGTATTTACTTATACGCCAGAAACGGTTGATATTTAACCATTTCTGGTTCCGCCAAATACCCACCCAGTCCTCGGAAAAACACCTGAACCTTAAAACATTAATAGGGTTGGTCAGACCGTTGCACAAGTCCGGGATGGCAATTTCACCCTCTCAGGGACATGAATGGCATAACCCTGAGCCAGATCAAAGCCCAGTTCTTTGAGGCGCAAGAGAATGGCTTCGCTTTCAACAAACTCCGCCACCGTTTTTAGGCCTGCCACATGACCAATCTTGCTAATGGATTCTACGATCGCAGCATCCATCGGATCGCTGAGCATGCCACGAATGAAGCCCCCATCCACCTTGAGTAAATCAACCGGTAGCGACTTTAGATACGAAAAGGAGCTTAGCCCAACCCCGAAATCATCCAGCGCAAAGTGAAAACCCAGTTGTTTGAGCTCTTCGATAAAAACCACTGCGGAGGATAAATTCGCAATCGCCGCGGTCTCAGTTACCTCAAAACAAATCTGCTCTGGATTTATTGAGGATTTACGCAACTCCTGCTTAATCACCGACAGGGTATTATCATCGCAAAATGAAACCCCCGATAAATTAATAAAAGCCATGGCCGGAGGCTGTGGAGACTCCTGCATTTCCACAAACGCGGCAAAGGCATGCTTTATCACCCAGCAATCAATCTGGTTCATTAGATTGTAACGCTCAGCAGCCGGTATGAAGGCACCGGGTAAAATGATTCCACCCTGGTGATCGAGCATGCGAAGCAAAAACTCAATCTGGTAATGCCCACTGTCTCCCGCTGCTAATGAAATAATTTTTTGCTGATAAAGACAAAAATGGCCGTTCTGCAATGCCTCATTGATTATCGTCACCCAGAGCATTTCACCCTGGCGACGCAGGATATTAACTTCTCCCTCGGAATAAACATGAATTCGGTTACGACCTAAATCTTTAGCCGTATAACAGGCCATATCCGCAGCACTGAAAACTGAGGCCATATCCTTATAGGTTTGCCCGGTAAATTCGACCAAACCGATGCTGGCACCGACGCTAAACGTTTTAGTATCCCAGACAAATTTAAAGTCCTGAATGACCGACAGAATATTTTTCGCAATCGATTCAGCCTGCTTGATACCGCAATTTTTTAACAACACGCCAAACTCATCACCGCCCAAACGAGACAACACGTCATCGGTACGAATAAGTCCTTTTAGCAAACGTGCTAATTGCTTTAACAGTTCATCGCCAGCAACATGACCGCAGGTATCGTTAATAATCTTAAACTGATCGAGATCGATATAGAGCAAAACATGGGGCCGTTGTTCCTGAGAGACATCCGCCAGTAATCGATTTATACAAACCTCGATCACATGACGATTACTTAAACCCGTTAATGAATCATGATAGGCAAGGTGATTGATAACCTCTTGCGCCTTTTTATGCGCACGACGAGTTTCAGCCTCACGCAGTTCCCGGTTAATAGCCGGAACCAGCCGCGTCAGATTGTCTTTCATAATATAATCATGAGCACCCGTGCGCATCGCTGAGACGGCAATATCCTCTCCAATGCTGCCCGAAACAATAATAAAGGGGACATCCAGCCCCGACGCCTGCACCAACTCCAACACAACCTCAGAAGAAAGTCCGGGTATATTATGATCCGATATAACGATGTCCCAGTCTGGATTTTCTAATGCGAGCACGATGTCCGTTTGTTCCATAACGCGTGTTATCGTCGGAACAAATCCGCCGCGCTTTAATTCTCGCTCAAGTAGAAACGTGTCATCTTCTGAAT
Source organism: Gammaproteobacteria bacterium (assembly GCA_003233255.1). Classification (GTDB taxonomy): domain Bacteria; phylum Pseudomonadota; class Gammaproteobacteria; order UBA6429; family Thiohalophilaceae; genus SZUA-24. The sequence continues at coordinate 2,102 of QILH01000045.1, forward strand.
CTTCAACAAGCAGGACATTCAAATATCGATCTATCATAAAAATTTACTACACCTGAGGCCGCATCCCGACTAAAGAATGAGTTCAACTAATCTAATGAGTTCAAGTTATCTAGGGGGGACTGCTAATAGTTTAGTCAGATAAATCGTGTCTGTCCAAAATCCACGTATTGAAGCCCCAAAAAAGGATTTATAAACATCATCGTTTATCTCTCCTTTTCAAGACCAAAAGACATTATACCGAATATTACTAAGGTTGTTTCGTTCGATCACGATATCATCGACTAAGGTCAATTTTTCTATAAATAGTGCTTAAGCGGATTTACTAAACTGCTTACTAGCCGGAAGCACATTTAAATCCAGCCAATACGAACAGACTCCCTTTAACTGAATAGAATATTCCGTAAAATCAGCCGATCGCTGGATATAGCTGCTCGCCCCAAGCTCATAACTTCGAACAACGTCACTATGTGAATGGCCATGGCCCACAATAACAACTGGCGTAAGTAGCAGATCAGGATGATGACGAATCCAGGCAATCAACTTAAAACGGCCATTATTCGGGAGATGAGAATCGATCAGAATAAGATCAGGATAATCGAAATGATGATCGTCATTGAACAAACACACCAAAGCATCGACGGTCTGAAAGACCTCGAGGTGAACTGAATACCCCTCCATCGCAAATGATCGACGGGTCACCGCAATATTATCTGGATTATTATCCACTAGATAAACGCGTTTGCTTAGCGATGTGTGTAACGATTGTTTTGGATATATATGCATGCAGCCAGTTCCCTTGTACTGAATAATAATGTAGCCCTGTACCTGCAAAATATACGCGTAACTGAATATAGATCCACTGAAGTTGACGATCTTTAACAAAACTTCCGGGATTCCAGCAATTAACATAAACATATGAGCTTTTTGTTTATGTCAGCACCTAAATTATCCTTGCTATACCGCCTACTAAGCATTAATTGAATAAATATAATAAATATTCACAAAATTTTACTTTCAATTTCCAGAATTTGATTTATATTTCTAGTAGGCCCATATCAACGTTATAGGGAACCCAGGAATGCAGGAGCGGGAAGCCAAATTGCTATTTGAAGCATGTGACCTTAAATCCGTCATTGTCGAGCCAACTGAAAAAAGTTCTGGTTGGACTATTGCTATCGTCGATACCAATGAGAATCGTCAGTTTCTGGTCTCAAAGCGTTCAAATGATCCTCGCCTGTTTAAAACAACCGATGCGGCACTTCGTTGTTGCAACCGGATTGGCTTTAACCAGGTTGAAGTTAAACTTTAAATTAGCACCACCTCACCTTTCTCATATTTCCTCAATAAAAGCTTACATTTTCTATCGTTAAAGCATTAAATCTCCAATAGGCCAATAAATAAACTTCCCCATAAATATACTTTTGGGTATATTGGGTCTTTAGTTATGGATCAAATGAGATTGAAATGAATGAACGCGACGTTAAGCTTCTGTTTAGCGCGAACCACTGGAGTGGTGCCGCCGTGCGTTATGCTGCCACTGAAGGTGGTTGGTTAATCGAGCTCAATGAAGTCGAAAATGGTGAGATACAGGTTCTTACCTTAAAACGAGGAAAACCCAGAATCTTTAAAACCTCCGACACTGCACTCACCTGGTGCCGAGATATTGGTTTCGAAAAGATAACCGTGCAGCTCCATAAACTGCAGGGCAAGACATCAAGTTCTAATGTACAAACGCCAGTTGTGTTATTAGTAGAGGACAATAGCAGTGATATCGAATTAACCTTCAGAGCCATACAACGGCTTGACGCTGATTTTGACATTACCGTGTGTCGAGATGGGCAGGAAGCGCTTGATTTTCTTTTTGCGAAAGGTAAATACGAATCGAGAAATATTAATGAGCTACCGCAATTAATACTACTGGATATCAATCTCCCTAAAGTCAATGGCTTGAGCGTGTTAAAAGAAATTCGTAATACTGAAATAACCAGTAAGATTCCTACCGTATTACTGACCACATCTGATGAGCGTATCGATATTCAACGGGGCTATGAATATGGTGTTAACAGTTATGTACGCAAACCCGTCGACTACGCCGTTTTTTGTAATACTCTGAAATCCCTTGGTGAATATTGGTTAAATACAAACTTGCCCCCACCCAGATAATTTACGCAACAGCAAATTTTTTATGCTCCCCAAGGGAGAAGTAAAAGCTTGCACCTTCTCCCAGCGTCGACTCCGCCCAAACCTTTCCGCCGTGCCGGTGAACAATTCGTTGCACCGTAGCCAGACCAATCCCCATTCCCTGAAAATCTGATTCCGTATGTAAGCGCTGAAAGGGAGAAAACAATTTATGTGCATACCGTTTATCGAATCCCACTCCATTGTCTCGTACAAAATAGATCATCTTTTCATCTTCTATATAACAACCAACTTCAATGATCGGCTTATCCTCATGCCCAGAATATTTTAAGGCATTGTCCAGCAAATTACCCAACGCAACTTTTAATAACCCTAAATCACAATAACATTTAATCCCGGCCTGAATATCGATGGTGACCCTGGCCGAGTCATCAGCGGTACGGAGATCAAAATATTCAATAGCAACCTGAGTAAAATTAATTTCCGTAATTTCTAATGACTGCCGTGTAATTCGCGATAACTTTAACAAACTGTCAATTAATTCACCCATTTTCATACTAGCATCGTGAATCTTGTTTAAATGGCTAATCCCCGCATCATCCAGATCGTTTATATTATCTTCAAGTAATATTTGAGAATACCCATTCATGGCCCGTAATGGCGTACGTAGATCATGCGATACAGAATAGCTAAATGACTCTAGTTCTTTAATCGATTCCTCAAGATCAATTGTTCGTAAATAAACCTGTTTCTCAAGTTCTTCATTATAATTTTCAAGTTTCTCGATGGCATCCGACCGTTCCATTTCTATTGCGATGCGAGCCGCAAACACATTTAAGGTGTCGATATGCCATTCTTCTTTTTCATGTCGTTTCGTGTCGAGCACTGCAAGTATGCCAATTATTTCATTATTGGTGTTGATCAAAGGAACACCAAAGTAAGACTCGATACCTTCTGCAGAAAGAAAAGAATCATCAGGGAATTCTCTCAGCACATGCTCATAAAAAAATGACTGCCCTTTTTTGAATATCTGTTCACACGGCGTTCCTGTCAATTCATATTCTACATTACCTAAAACGGTTGTCCCATCAAGCATGCATTCTGTTTTAATCTTATTCGTATTTGCTAGCACACGACCAACAAAGGCCATTTTGGCCTTAAAAACATCTTGTAATAATTTTAAGCTACTCAATAAGAAATGACTAAACCGCATTGCGCCATGTTGGGCGAGCGCCTGATACACCTGAACATTTCGTAGTTTGTCTTTATCAGATTGTAATCGCAGGGTGATGTCACGCACATTCACAACCGCGCCCTGAACCGTTGCCCGATTACCATAATAAGGATAATAATTTACTTCAATACTGACATTATCTTTATTCAATTTTGTTATTTTTGAAATAAATGAAACATGTTGACCGGAAAATGTTTTTTCAAGATTGGACTTTACATTGTTAGCGAAAAAATCCTCGCCTAATATTACACTAACGTGTTGGCCAATGGTTTCCTCTCGTGTTCGCTGGAAGAATTTCAGGTAGGCTTCGTTAATAGCTCGATAATTAAAATCCAGATCAATATAAGCCATTAGATCCGTTGTTGTCGCCATGATGGTTTCGTAGAGACGTAGATTTTCCTCGCGACGCTGAATACGTTCGACCGAGTCGGATATTTTATTGCGCATGATATCGAATGCATTTATTAAAACATCAAACTCGTCGTGGCTACCTGCGCTAGATTTACCTCGTTTTAAAACCAGAGGGGATGTTAAATTATCCACATCTGCCAGGGCAACTTGATAGGCAAGATCATTAATATGTCGGGTAACCAGTCGCTGAAAAATAAAAAGCAGGAAACCTGCAATAATAAATGTTTTAATCGCATTAGAGATAAAGATCACCCATACTTTATCAATTAAGCGTCTATAAACATCGTCCAATGTAGCAACCACCTCAAGAGTACCGATTTTTTGGGCTACGCCTCGATATTCATAGAGTAAGGTGTAAGATTTTGAAATAATTTTTCCAGATTTTTTTTCACCAATCGAGACCAGGATCTTGCCATTCTCGCTTATTGCAAGATATTGCATATCAGGTAAGTGAAACATACCCTGCAACTGCAAGTTAAGTTCATAATTATCGGTTTCCCACAACGCGAGGGCAATCAGATCCAGATTAACTTGCTGTATTTGTTCAAAACGTTTATCGATCAATGTCATGTCACGATCATAGTCAAGATATAACTGGTAGATGGTAATAAAAACCGTGAGTAATGCGCTCGCCGAAATTAAATAAAAAATTAACTTGCGAGCAATTTTTCTTGTAGGGGCGGACTGTTTCTGCATATATTTAATATACTATTTATTAGATAAATATTTTATTTTTTGGTTGAATAGCTTTTGATATTCACCATTATCTTTTAAACCTCGCAATGCCT
>QILH01000295.1 GCA_003233255.1 Gammaproteobacteria bacterium
GGCTCCATGGCACTCAGACGCTTTTGCAAGCCGGCCTGTGCCTCGTCAGCCAAAAAGGTCTCTATTGTGATTCCTGCTGGTACCGGATAGTCCGGTAATACGTTTTCACCCAGGGTCAGAGCCAGATTGCAGCGTTTTGCGATCTCAAGCGTATTCTCAATCGCCTCCGGGATATCGGCAAATAACTCGCACATCTCTGCAGGTGTGCGTAAATACTGTTGATCGCTGTGGCGTTTGGGCCGCCGTGGATCGTCGAGGGTGCGCCCTTCATTGATGCAAACCCGAGCCTCGTGCGCACCAAAATCACTTTGTTGCAAAAAATGCACATCATTGGTCGCCACCACCGGCAAATTCGCGCGGATGGCCAGTTCGACGGCCTGATGAATATAGGCCGATTCATTTTCTCGACCGGTACGTTGCAGTTCGAGGTAAAAGCGCTCAGGAAACAGGCGTTGCCAGTCATCGGCCTGAACGCGGGCCTCATCCAGCTTGTCGTTAATCAACAGTTGGCCCAGCACCCCTTCACGGCCGCCACTCAGCGCGATCAGGCCATCGGTCTGCCCCTGTAACCAGTCTTTTTGCAGGATGGGACGTCCCTGTTGCTGACCATCTATATAGGTCTTCGAAATGAGTTCGGTCAGGTTGTGATAACCGGTCATATTCTGGCTCAACAAAATCAGTCGGCTGGGCGAGTTTGCCGAATCTGAATCCTGTACCCACATATCGACGCCAATAATCGGTTTGAGACCCTTGGCCATCACGGCGCGATAGAATTTAACCATCGCAAACAGGTTGGACTGGTCGGTTAAGGCCACCGCCGGCATGCCCGCCTCTGCAACCGCCGAGGCCAAGGGCTTGATGCGATTGATTCCATCGACTAAAGAATATTCAGTATGGAGATGAAGATGTACAAAGCTGGATGACATGCGCAACTTTACAAAGCATTGCCCTGTTAGCGCAAGACTTGACAGCGAACTGATTTAGCAAATTAACCCTGGCTAGACGAAAATCAATGAGTTGGCTTGATCTTCCATTGTCGATCAACGTCTCGAAACTGTGCGCGTAGAAATTCCATTTGATCGGCCAGGATCCGACGATTACGCAAAAACAGGTATTCCGCCAGGTTCGGGACATAGGGAATGGCCAGCAAGGGCATATTGGCCTGTTCCGGGGTTCGCCCGCCTTTGTGAGTATTGCAGCGACGGCAGGCGGTCACGACATTTGCCCAGGTATCCCGTCCCCCCTGCGAAGTCGGCTTGACGTGGTCGCGGGTGAGTTCCTGACCGCGCCCTTGTTTATGATGGAGATGGCGATGACGGCTGTGCTGATAGTCACGGCCGCAATACAGACAAATATGGCCATCGCGGCGAAATAATTCACGGTTGGTCAGAGGGGGAATATGGTGTTGGTGTACCCGCTTATTCTCACCACGAACGGCGATAATGGAACTGATCTCAACAAAGCTGGGTTCACCGGTAAGACGCGAGGTACCACCCTGCAGGGAAAAGATTTGCTCGCCGGCTGTCCAGGCGACTCGGTCGAGAGCGTAGATACACACTGCCTCCTGCCACGGTATCCATTTCACCGGCTGACCGGTGACATCAAGTCGTAGTATTAACGGATACGGCATCTTACATCCCTTTACATCAATCGGAATTCTGATTCACATTATTTAAGTATGAATCATTAAGTATGTTTGTATAGCCCCTGTCACAACCACTCTATAGCGCCCCATTGATCTCCGCAAGCCTCTTTTTGACCGGGCCAAAACTGCGACGATGAATGGGGGTGATACCGAGATCCTGAAGTGCCTGCATATGAACTTTGGTTGGATACCCCTTGTGTCGGGCAAAACCATAGCCGGGATATAGTCGATCCATTTCAACCATTTCCTGATCACGGGCCACTTTGGCGATAATGGATGCTGCACTAATCTCCGCCACCGTTTGATCCCCTTTAATAATGGCTTGCGCCGGACACGGTAAATCAGGGCAACGATTGCCATCAACCAGTGCGTATTCAGGTTGGGGGCTGAGCAACAATACCGCACGACGCATCGCCAGCAAACTGGCCTGCAGGATATTGATTTGATCAATCTCTTCGACTTCAGCACGCCCAATGGCCCAGGCCAGCGCGGAAGTCTTTATTTCCTCAGCCAGTCGGATACGTGTTTTTTCGGTCAGGGTCTTGGAATCGGCCAGTCCACTTATGGGCTTATCGGGATCGAGTATGACCGCCGCGGCGACCACGGCTCCGGCCAGGGGCCCACGCCCGACTTCATCGACTCCAGCCGTTTTATTTTTTGAGCTAATCATGCCATGAGCTTAACAAGTTAATTAGTCACTCGCAAAGACCGTACATAAGCACTAAAATGGGCCGATACACATTTTTCATAAAGAGGTATTAATGGCTTCTATCAAAACGGCTGTCGTTGGTGTCGGTTACCTGGGCAAATTCCACGCACAAAAATACGCCGAATTGCCCTCATCCGAACTGGTTGCTGTCTGTGATAACAATCTGGATACGGCCAACATAATTGCCAATGAACTGAATATCAAAGCAGTCGATTCATTAGCGTCATTATTACCGGAAATCGATGCCTTGAGTATCGTTGTCCCGACCCAATTACATTATGAAATTGCCAAACAATGCCTGCTCGCGGGTAAACATGTTTTATTAGAAAAACCCATGACCACCACACTGGAACAGGCTAAAGAATTAATAGCCCTTGCTAATGAGCATCAATGTATTTTACAAATCGGTCATCTCGAGCGATTCAATCCGGCAATCCTGGCACTGGAAGATACCCTGCAACAACCTTTGTTTATTGAATCCCATAGAATTGCCCCCTTTAATCCACGGGGCGCGGATGTCAACGTGATCCTGGATCTGATGATCCATGATATTGATATCATCCTTGATATCGTTAATTCCAATGTTAGCGATATCGATGCAAAAGGCGTTAGCGTATTATCAAAAGATATTGATATCGCCAATGTCCGACTTCAGTTTGAAAACGGTTGTGTTGCCAATGTCACCGCCAGTCGCGCTGGCATGAAAAGCGAACGTAAGATGCGTGTATTTCAACATGACACCTACGTATCGGTCGACTTTCAAAATAAAAAGGTAGGCATCCATCGTAAAGGCGACGGTGAACAATTTCCCGGAGTGGCCAATATTGAGAGTCAAGAACAGGAATTTGAACAGGGTGATGCATTAAGATCTGAAATCGAATCGTTTTTAGACTGCATCGCCACCAACAAAAAACCGAAAGTTGATGGCGCATCCGGCGCGCGCGCACTGCACACGGCAATAGAAATTACTCGTTTACTTAATGAAATAAAATAAAAAGGAAACACGATGATCCCAATGGTGGATTTAAAATTGCAATATCAAAATCTTAAATCGGATTTTGATACCGCTATCGCTGAGGTTCTGGAAAACACCCAATTTATCCTGGGTCCAAATGTGCAGGAGTTTGAAAAAGAAGCGGCAAAACTTCTGGGCGTCAAACATGCATTAAGTTGCGCATCGGGTACCGACGCCCTGCACCTTGCCCTGCTTGCCGCCGATATTGGCCCGGGCGACGAGGTGATCACCTCAACCTTTACCTTTATCGCCTCCGCGGAAGCGATTCGCTATGTAGGCGCGACACCTGTTTTTGTCGACATTGATCCAAAAACATTTAATCTGGATCCGCACCTTATTGAACATGCCATCAACGATAAGACCAAAGCCCTGTTACCGGTGCATATTTTTGGTCAGCCTGCTGATATGAACAGCATCATGGCCATAGCCCAGAAACATAATTTGAAGATGATCGAAGACTGTGCTCAATCCTTTGACGCCAAAATAGAGGGTGAAGTAACCGGCAGCATCGGCCTGTCCGGTTGCCACAGTTTTTTCCCGAGTAAAAATCTGGGGTGCTTTGGTGACGGCGGTATGGTGACCACCAATAACGATGACATTGCCGATCAAATTCGTATTTTTCGCAACCATGGCAGCAACAAACGCTATCATCATGATGTCATTGGCTACAACAGCCGTTTGGATGAATTGCAGGCGTGTATTCTACGCGTTAAATTAAAACACATTAAAAAATTCAACCAGCAACGTTATGACGCCGCGCAAAAATATTCTGCCGCCCTGAAAGACATTGTCACTCCCCCCTTCGAAGACAAGTTAGGCAATCATGTTTATCATCAATACACCCTGCTTTCACCGAAACGAGACTTGATCATGAAAGCATTACAGGATAAACAGATTGCCTGTGCGATTTATTACCCGATCCCATTACACCGGCAAAATGTTTTTGTCGACGATTATAAAGACATATCCTTACCCATATCGGAACGAGTGGCAAGCGAATGTATGTCCTTACCCATCTTTCCGGAGATTAGTGACGAACAAATTGAACTCATCACCGCCACGATCCGATCCGTATTCCAGGGTTAGCATATTGAGTCGTGTAATGGTGATAGCGGGCGAGGCCTCCGGTGATTTACACGCCGGAAAATTAATCGCCGCAGTAAAACAAAAAGACAAAGACGTCGATTTTTATGGTATTGGCGCTGACAATATGCGTAACGCTGGTGCCGAGGTACTTGTTGACTCAAAAGAGATGGCCGTGGTGGGGTTAGTTGAAATATGGTCACATCGAAAAGTCATTTTTGGTGCGCTTGATAAAATGCGAGATGCCATTACAAACGATCCACCTGATTTATTGCTGTTGGTTGATTATCCCGAATTCAACCTGCGTCTGGCCAAACACGCAAAACAATGCGGAGTTAAGGTGCTTTTTTATATCAGCCCGCAGGTCTGGGCCTGGCGACAATATCGGGTAAAAAAAATTAAACACCTGGTCGATATGATGGCGGTGGTTTTCCCTTTTGAAGAAGCCTTTTATCTCAAACACCATGTTCCCGTGCGTTTTGTTGGCCACCCGCTCGTCAATGCAGTAAAACCCAGCCAGGACAAAAAAAAATTACAGGATGAATTTGGACTGGATGACAATAAACCGGTGATCGGCCTGCTGCCCGGAAGTCGTAAAAGTGAAATAAAGCGTTTACTTGAAATTGTTCTTGAATCAGCCCAGCAAACTAAAGAAAAAATTACCGATGCACAATTCATACTACCCCTTGCCGATACGCTTGACGAACAGGATCTGCAACCACTACTAGACGAATACCCAAAATTAAATATAAACGTTATAAAATATCGAGCCTATGACATTATTCATTGTTGTGATGTTGTGTTAACGGTATCCGGCACCGTAACACTCGAGTTGGCATTATTAAAAACGCCTATGGTAATTATTAATAAGGTCGCATGGTTAACCTATGTATTAGTCAATAGAATGCTAAAGATTGATCATATCGGTCTATGCAATATCATTGCGGATAAACGCATCGCTCCTGAATTCATCCAATATGACGCGACACCTGAAAAGATCAGTGCTCAGATTATTGAAATATTATCTAATAACACCGTACGCAACGACATGATAAGTGAGTTAGCGAAAGTAGAATCGATGCTCGGAGGTGAAGGGGGTATAAATAATATCGCCAAGCTTACCCTGGACATGCTATCCCAGTAATCAGCGGCTAACGCAATATGCCGCGTTGCGATGCCTGAATAAAATCTAACATTTCCGCAACTTCCACAAAGGACTCTCTACTTGCGCTTAGGTGATTTTTAGCTTCCTTTGTAGTATAACCAGAACGATAGATTACTTTATATGCTTCACGTAATGTCTGTATTGTTTCCTTGTCTTTATTCATCCTTTTTAAACCTTCTATATTCAGGCCATGTGGGTGGGCTGGATTACCACTGACCATCACATAAGGAGGCACATCTTTACTGATCGCACTGCCCATCCCACAGAATGCATTTGAGCCTACCGCACAAAACTGATGAACCAGCGTAAAGCCACCCAGAATCGCATAATCATCAATGCGGACATGCCCGGCCAGCGATGCGGCATTTGCCATGGTGACGTGGTCACCCACAATACAGTCATGCGCTATATGAATATACGCCATTAACCAGTTATCGGAGCCAATCGATGTCACCCCTCCGCCATCATCCGTACCACGATTGATGGTGACAAACTCTCTTATTGTATTGCGGTCACCGATCTCGAGACGAGAATGCTCACCATAATATTTTTTATCCTGCGGAATTTCACCGATAGAGGCAAATTGAAATATGCGATTTTCTTTACCGATCCGAGTTGGCCCATTGATAACCACATGAGGGCCAATCCAGCTATCATCACCGATTTCAACATTCGCGCCGATGATACTAAAAGGACTTATCGTTACATTTTGACCAAGTTGTGCTGATGGATCAATGACAGCACGAGGGTCGATGCTCATAGCGATTCACTCATTATGTCTCTTACTCATAACACTTCACTCATTGTACTTCGCGTTCCGCACACATGATATCGGCTGAACAGGCTGTTTCATCATCAACCGTGGCTAAGGCCTTAAATTTCCAGATGCCCCGCATACGCTTAACGTAGTCAACTCTTAATATAAGTTGATCGCCGGGTTCAACCGGGCGTTTAAAACGTGCGTTATCGATACCAACAAAATAATAAAGTGAATTTTCGTCTGGAATTCGGCCGGTTGTTTTAAAAGCCAGGATG
>QILH01000048.1 GCA_003233255.1 Gammaproteobacteria bacterium
ATATCCAGCTGCGTTTAAAAGAAACCAAAGGTCTCGGCTAAACGAATTAAATCCTGCAGCTTGCCATCGGCGACCACCGCATCACCATGGCTAATCAATGAATCGCGAATCAAATATAAATCGCGCAGTAAATTTTTCTCATTAGTATAACCACATCCATCACGATCCAGTTCTTCGCCCTTCATTAATGCATTTATTCCATCCAATGTGCACATCAGACGTGCGTGCATAAGATAGAGTTTACGACGATAGGGCTCCTGCAAAAAGCGATCAGGTGTTTTCTCAAAAATTTGGGGAATTTCCCGTTCATCTTTTTCCAGACTCTTTTGAAACGCCTCACTCGGCGTGCATAACTTGCTGGATTGAGTCAGAATATGTGACAACGTCATTAAACGTCCATCGTATTCCTGTAGAATTTCACGCGCCTGTAAACACAGAGCCATTACCGTGGTTTTTGGTTTAACAAACGGGTTACCATCACGGTCACCGCCAATCCAGGAACCAAAACGAATAAAACTTGGCACTTTAATGGTTTCATCTTTGCCCGAATAAATGCGTGCCACGGAACGTTCTAAATTTCGATACACCTGCGGCACGGCGGTAAATAGACTTTCACGAAAATAATGCAGTCCATTCTTAACTTCGTCCAGCACCTCCAGCTTACGCACTCGCACTTCGTTTGTTTTAAATAGTATATGAACCTCGCGCTCGAGTTCCTGCACAGTTTGTTCGCGTTCAATCCGCGTCAAGCGCATATATAACCGTTCGGCGATCAAAAAGATTCGACGCAAGGATTCCATCATGGTACGACGTTTTGACTCGGTAGGATGCGCAGTGATCACCGGTGTGTAGGCCATATGGTCAAACAGAGTTTGCACCTGATCAAAACCGACTTCCTGCGCTTTTAAGTTACGCAGCGTCTGAACAAAAGATCCCTGCCAGGTCGGCCCTAAACGATCCACGTGCTTGCGACGATCTTTATGACTGTAGGTTTCTTCGGCAATATTGACCAGACTAAAGTAAAGACTGAAGGCGCGAACCACCTGACTCAGTGACTCCGAATCAAGTCCTTCTATCAAGCGTGATAACTGACGACGTTTAGCCATATTTTCCTGTTTTCGGAGACTAATATGACCTTTACGCAGGGCCTCTACCGCCGCAAACACCTGCTCCCCGGCTTGTTCATTCAGGATATCACCCAACGTGTTACCAAATAGTTTTACCATTTGGCGTAACGGCTTGTCGTTCACGGACGAAGCTGGGATTTCATTTTTGCTGGACGGGAAGGTTTTAATCTCGGCAGTCATAAGTTCATCATCTGTAAAATATGGCCCGGTATTATACCGATTTTACTGTTACTTCGCCTCTTGACATCATAAAATGAGGAAAGATTTTGATTGGTAGATCAACATGTTATGATCGCGAAAAGGAAACGACATGTCCGAACTGACTGAATCCACCATTTGGCGCACGCTACAGTCCCACTTTGAGCAGATAAAGCCGCTGCATATGCGAAACATGTTCGCCGACGATCCCGCTCGTTTCGAACGGTTTTCGCTCCATCTGGATGATCTTCTCTTCGATTTCTCTAAAAACCGAATTACCGGTGAAACCATTAAACTGCTGTGTGAGCTTGCTGAACACTGCGATCTGGCTGACTGGATAGAGAAGATGTTTCGGGGGGACGCTATCAATCACACCGAACAACGAGCCGTTCTCCACACCGCACTTCGCAACCAGAATAATAACAAAATCGAGGTTGAGAACCAGGATGTGATGCCAGAAGTACGGGCTATGCTCGACAAAATGCGTTTGTTCAGCGAACAAATCCGCTCTCGTCACTGGCGGGGTTACACAAACCAACCCATTACAGATGTCGTTAATATTGGTGTCGGTGGATCCGATTTAGGCCCCTTGATGGCCTCCGAGGCCTTACACTCGTATGCTCTGCATGACTTAAAGCTGCATTTTGTCTCCAATGTCGATGAAAATCACATTGGCGACACACTCGAATCACTCAAACCTGAAACCACGCTCTTCATTATTGCATCGAAAAGTTTTACTACTCAGGATACTCTGGTTAATGCACGTACCGCTCGTCGTTGGTTCTTGAAACGCGCTGACGACAATGCTGCAATCGGTAAGCATTTTATTGCCGTTTCCAACAATATCGAAGCAGCCGTGGAGTTTGGCATCCATGAAGATAATATCTTTAAGATGTGGGACTGGGTGGGTGGACGTTATTCGATGTGGTCAGCGGTGGGTTTATCGATCGCCATTTCTATTGGCATGGATAACTTCGAGCAGATGCTCAAAGGTGCTTATCAAATGGATGAGCATTTTCGCACGACCCCGTTTGAACAAAATATCCCGGTAATCCTGGCCTTGCTCGGTATTTGGTATAACAATTTTTTTAATTCGCAAACATATGCAATCCTGCCATATGATCAACATTTACGCTATTTACCCGACTATCTTAGACAGGCCGACATGGAAAGTAATGGCAAACGGATTGATCGTAATGGCCATCTCGTCAACTACAATACCGGCCCCGTTGCATTCGGCCAACTTGGCATTACCGGACAACATGCATTTTACCAGTTAATGCATCAGGGCACTAAGCTCATCCCCGCTGATATTATTGCGCCGATTACAAACTGGCAATGTATCCGTTCCCATCATCGTGTATTGATGGCCAATGTTTTCGCACAAACCGAAGCTTTCATGCGCGGCAAAACCGAACAGGAAGCAAAAGCTGAACTTGAGGCTGAAGGCGTCTCGGCTGAGCTAATGGAAGTTCTATTGCCCAATAAAATATTTCCTGGCAACAAACCCACCAATACGATTCTATTTAACACCCTGGATCCCGTATCACTAGGACGCTTGATTGCCATGTACGAACATAAGTTTTTTGTACAGGGTATTATCTGGAATATAAATTCTTTTGACCAATGGGGGGTTGAATTAGGTAAACAACTCGCAAAAACCGTGTTAGATGAACTCGATGGCCCCGAACCAACGTCTGCCCACGACAGTTCAACCAATGGCTTAATAAATTACTATAAAAAGATGCGTCCCAGTAACGAACCTGAATAATCGAAAAAATTAGTAAAAAATCGGGGTCAGAGACGTATTTTTTATGACATTGCTACAATAAGGCTAGGTAACTACAAAAAATACGTCTCTGACCCCGATTTTTTTTACATCGTTACTACGACACCAATATCACCCTCTTTGCGGATCACATTAATACCCACATCATTTAGATGTCGACGTAATGATAGATCGATAACGGCATTACCAAATCGTAGATTGGAAATCTGTAGCCTTCGTAAATAATCCGGCAGTTGAGGATAATGAAAACGTATTTGCGGTTTTTCTGCAGAAAAAGTTAGCCCCAAACAGGCCTGTAACATACCAAACAATGCGCCACTGGCCCAGGCCTGCGGTGCACAGGCAACAGGATAGAGAGTAGGCCCCTGGGCAGGCAAGCGATCAAACCCACAAAATAGTTCGGGCAGTCGATTAAGATCCATATTAATACTGGTATCAAACATTCCGGTTAATATTTTAAGTGCCTTGTCGTTAAAACCATACTTCGCCAGCCCCATCACTATCAAGGAATTATCATGCGGCCAGATAGAGCCATTATGATACGACATGGGATTGTACCGACATTCACTTTTCGCTAACGTCCGCACGCCCCAACCTGAAAAAGAGTCATCCGAGGTTAACGTATCAGCAACTCGACGCGCATATTCTCTACTGGCGATCCTGGAATACAAGGTATGACCTGCATTTGAGGAGACCACTTCACATTGTTTTTTGTTACCATCGAGTGCAATAACATACGTTGAAATTCTATCCGACCAGAAGGCGTCGTTAAATTTTGTTTTTAATCGTGCGGCTTCGGAAACCAGTTGTTGGGAACGTTGTGTCTCTCCAAATAGCAGATATAAATCTGCCATGGTTTTTTTGGCATGATAGACATAACCTTGCACTTCCACTAATGCGATCGGACCCTCGGCTGGAGTACCATCACGATGAAATACACTGTCATTGGAATCTTTCCAGCCCTGCTGTACCAGACCGTTATCACTCTTGCGATAGTATTCAACAAAACCATCACCATCACGATCACCGTATTTATCTATCCATTCAAGCGCACGTTCCAAGTTTTGCCAGATACTCTCAATGAATGGACGATCAGCCGTACGCTTATAATATTTCCCTGCTAACACTATATATAATGGCGTTGCGTCAATGGTGCCATAATAAGCCTTAAAAGGTATTTCCCCTAACTCGGCCATCTCCCCGGCGCGGGTCTCATGTAGTATTTTACCAGGCTCAGAATCAACGGTGGGATCAAGCGTGGTCGCCTGGGTGGCCGATAAAAAAGCCAGCACACCGCGGGCTATATCAGGATATAACCACAAATATTGAAGTGCGGTGATAATCCCATCACGACCAAAGGCAGTACTGAACCAGGGAACACCCGCATAGGGATACGGACCATGTGCCGTAGTCGTGGTCAACATATCCAAATCAGCCGCTGAACGGTTAATCCAGTCATTAAATTGCTCATTAGTCGAGAAAAGATTCGCGCTTTTTGACCTTAAATCCTCAATGCATTCACTGGTTTGTTGCACAACCGTTTTATAAGGCAGTGGTTTGTTTATCTCATTACCGGTTTGACAGTTAATACTGATATAACAATTACCCTCCTCATGTGGCTCCAGTTTACATTGGAACTGGATCGTCTCGGGTGTAATTAATTTTATTTCTTCAGAGAATGTTAGAACCGTAAAACGCTCAACGTCATCGAGGCCTTTATAACCTAATCGAATGGAGCGCTTAAAATCTTTTTGCGGTAAATGTATTCCTGTCTTGTCGCGTTTAACACCCCGCACCTGAAATATGTCAAAGTAATCGGCCGCAAATTTTATTTCGAGAGATAAGCTTAATGAAGTTTGTCCAAAATTGACCAACCGTAAATGCTCATATTGAGCTCCGCCCAACAAATATTTTGCCCTGAAAATATGCAGAGTCCCTGATCGGATAGTTATTTCATTACCCGAATAAATATCGGGCGTAGTCAAATCAACCGTCATCGCACTGTTGTCCTGCTTTACGGTTGAATTAAGCAGCAACGGACGGTGGTTATTTATGGTCAACTCATAGCGTGATAGAAAACGGGTTCCCTCATGATAGAGACCTTGCTCGCCCGCACCAATATGCTGAATATCCCCATATCGATCAAACAAGCCAAAAGTTTCACCCTGCTTGAGTACCCGAGTTTGATCATCGGTTCGAGATGATGATGCCAATACATACCAGTCATCATCAACCTGGATTACGTCTTCCACGATGAACTTACCTCCGCTATACCGCTAACGGCGTCTGAAATTCGTCTTCGCGTAAAGCTTCATACGCCTTAACATAATTATTGGCCATTTGGATAGATGAAAAACGTTGCTCAAAAATGTAGCGGCAACATTGACGGCTAATGGTTTCTACCTTTTCTACCGCTTCAATCGCATCATTAACCGTATTAACAATAAACCCGGTTTCACCTTGTAGCATAACTTCAGCGACCGAACCTCGGTTAAAGGCAACCACCGGAGTACCGCATGCCATCGATTCAATCATCACCAGGCCAAACGGTTCTGGCCAGTCGATAGGAAAAAGGGTTGCATAGGCATTGCCGAGGAACTCATTTTTCTCATGTTCGTCAATTTCACCTATATAATCTATTAATGGGTTGTTAAGTAAAGGCTTGATGACGTCACAATAATAATCCTCATCGACCTTATCGACTTTGGCGGCAATATTAAGTTTCATACCAACCCGTAATGCGATCTCGATGGCACGTTCAATCCCTTTTTCTGGAGAGATACGGCCCAGGAACGCAAGATATTCGCCCGGTTGAGAACAATAGGTATAATTTTCTTGCGGAATGCCATTGTAAACGGTCGCATGCCAATTCGCATTTGGTAAAGGTATGCGTTGGCTATTTGAAATCGATATTAGCGGTATGTCCTTGAATTCATTAAAAACAGTAGCTAAATGTGGTAAATCCAGACGCCCATGCATGGTCGTCACCGATGGAGTGAGCATGAACTGGTGTTGTGCAAAATGCAGTAAATCAATGTGAAAATGAATCACATCAAACTCCTGCGACATTTTATTTAACTGATTCAATAAAATAATATGATGAGCCAAGGGATCGGACTGTAATTTATTGAGTCGTAACGCTTTCTCAACGATAGGAATCAATGTTGCTCGGGTCTGTGAATCACCGCTGGCAAATAAAGTCACCTCATGGCCTTGCCGGACGAGTTCTTCGGTTAAATATGAAACCACACGTTCAGTACCGCCATAGTAACGAGGGGGGACGCTTTCAAATAAAGGCGCAACTTGTGCGATTCTCATTAGTTTTTCTCCTGAAAATAGAAATATTCCGTTTTAACAATAGATAGTTAATCACCAAGCCAAAATAACAGATCTGGTAAATTTATAGTAACTTTATAGGTGATTTAATTTTATATAATAAATATAGACTACTGGGGAATCTATGCAGGCTGATAGTGATATAAAATATTTATAATATTCAATCAGGGCGAAGGCGTATTTTTTTAGAC
>QILH01000278.1 GCA_003233255.1 Gammaproteobacteria bacterium
ATCCGCCCGCGCCCTGAATCTGCCGGCCAAGCCGCGCAAGTGGCCGCGTAATTACCACGGGCTATTAGTCGAGCAGCTCGCGGCCCATGGTGCCACCGCAATAGGCTTTGACATCATCTTTGATGAAACCCGTGAGCACGAACCCAACCAACGCTTTGCCCAGGGGATTAAAAAAGCCAATAACGTCATCCTGTTTCAATTCATCCAGCAAAAAGAGATCTTCGATAAAAAAACCAATAAAAAATTACCAGCAGAACGGGTCTCGTTGATCAACCCCATCGATATTCTCGCCAACGAGGCACAGGGTATTTCTCCCTTCCCATTGCCCAAGGTTCCGGCCCAGGTCAATCATGTGGTGTTATACAAAGCAATGCTAAACGAGGCTCCCACCCTGCCAGTCACTATGTTGCAATTGCATGCGCGTTCAGTGCATAGCAAACTACTGGACATTATTGAACGTTTCCAGCCGACGTTGGGGCAAGAACTGCGACAGAGCATGGGCAATAATTTAACCGATGCCAAACGTCATCACGGTATTCAGAATGTCGTCAGCCAATTTCGTAATTTATTTTTAACACGTCCGCAATTAGCCGAACAAATACTGACGTACCTTGAACAACCTCAGTCTACACTAAGCCCATCGCAATTAAAAAAACTGCGTGCCTTAATGGATGTTTATCAGGCTCCCAGTAGTATTTACCTAAATTTCTACGGTCGCGTTGGCTCGATCAAAACGATCCCTTATCACGAAGTTTTACACTCCGATCCGGCCAATCCTTCTATCGACGTTAAAGGTAAAGCTATATTTGTTGGCTTTTCTGAACAGTTCCAGCCCGAACAAAAAGATGGATTTTATACGGTATATACAGATGAAAATAGCGGTGCCGATGTTAGCGGGGTTGAAATTATCGCGACCTCTTTTGCCAATATATTAGAACAACAGGTTCTGAAGGTTCCCAGTGGCATGCAGGATATTGGTTTAATTCTAGTCTGGGGCATTTTTATAAGCCTGTTGCTAAGACATACTCCAGGCTTATATCAAATTCCAATGACCTTGTTGCTTGCATCAGGTTATGGACTATTGGTTTATTACAGTTTTGTCACTCATTACTATTGGCTACCGTTTTTAACGCCCCTGCTTGTGCAACTCACTGTGGCCAGCCTGTTGAGTTTTGCCTTGCAATATCGTGAACTGCAATCCGAGCGACAGCTTATTCGTCAGGCCTTTGGTTACCATCTGCCGGTTGATGTGGTCGATAAAATTGCCAACGGGGTTAACCATGTTACCGCCGCGGGCGAAAAAGTGCATGGCATCGTCATGGCCACCGATGCCCAACAATACACCCAACTCTCTGAGCAACTCAGTCCGAGTGCGCTGCATGACTTAATGAATCAATATTACGAGGCCCTGTTTGCCCCGATTCGATCACACGATGGCATCGTATCGGATGTGGTCGGCGATGCGGCGATGGCGATCTGGGCCGCGTCCAAATCGAAACCGAACTCGATAAGCAAACATCAACAGGCTTGCCTGGCCGCATTGGCGATTCAGTCTGCGGTGCGAGCCTTTAACCAAAGCCATCCAGATCTAGCTTTACCCACCCGAATCGGTTTAGACAGTGGCGAAATCGTCATGGGCCACATTGGCGCATTAGATCACTATGAATACCGCGCCATTGGCGACATCGTCAACACCGCCTCGCGCATTGAAGGCGTTAACAAGCAACTTGGAACTAATATAATAGTATCGGCGACGGTATTAAACGACACCGAGAACCTGATCACCCGTGAGCTAGGATGCTTTAAACTAGTCGGCAAACAAACCACGACGACCTTGCATGAGCTTGTTGCCCGCGATGCATCCATGGTGTCAGCAAACATCATTAGTATTAATAATGTATTTAAGCAGGGCCTGGAACGGTTTCAAGACGGAAAATTTAATGAGGCCCAGGATATATTTTCCCAAATTAAACAAGATGGGCCGAGTCAATTTTATACCCGTTTATGTAGTGAGTACATAATGAACAAACCAGCGAATTTTAATGGCAGCGTAATACTGAGCAAAAAATAATAACAGAGCAAATCTCAGCAACGGCCCATCATTTTTCACTCGACTGGGTTGGAAATACTTTGAGGCCTAATCAGAGGTTATTCTCATACAAAGGAAAATCCACAATACAAACGTCTTACGGTATTTACTACCTACATCTATCCTACACATCCGCGCCGGTATTATATTCACCTGACAAAGGTTAAATATTACCACCACATTTCAATCACTTCGGGTATAATTCCAACACTTAACGATGCGTTAGCCAGAAATATCCCCCCATTACTAGCTAACCATGGACAGTTTAAATATGGTGTGTAACAGGCATCCCGCCCCCCCACGGATGACATATTTCGAACATCGTCAGGAAGACGGGCTATTAATGGGATGCAGCGATAAATATAAAAACAGGGAGCTGCGAACAGAATGGGCAAGCGACTTCAAAAGATGGTCGTCTTCATCGCCTTTATTGCCTTTGTATCGATGGCGACAAACAGCCACGCGGAAGAATCTGGCCAATGCAAAGACTGGGTGGCCAAGGTCGCCGCTGTGGTTGGAAAAATCGATGCCAAACGGCATGGCGAGCAGCAATGGATCCCGGTTAAACGCAACAACACGTATTGCGCTGGCGATCAAATCCGTGCCGCCAAAGCCAGTAAGGCCACACTGGTCTTCTCCAATGAAACCCTGGTGACCCTCGACGAACACACCGCCATCACCATTAACCAGATCGACAACGATGGCCCATCACTGATTGAATTAGTCAAAGGTATCGCACATTTTATCTCGCGCGTGCCGCGTAGCCTCAAGGTAAACACCCCGTTCGTCAACGCCGCGATTGAAGGCACGGAATTTGTCGTCGAAGTCGGCGACAACGAAACCAACGTCACCGTATTCGAAGGCACCGTATTAACCTCTAATGAACAGGGCGAGTTGCGTGTAACCAACAACGAAACGTCTAAAACGCTAAAAGGTGAAGCCCCGCAAAAAATATTAATGGCCCACCCTCGTGACGCCGTACAATGGGCGATCTACTTTCCGCCAGTGGCTAAAGGTGAGATACACGATGAACAATCCGCCAAAAGCAAAGCACATAGAGCGATCACCGCCATCGTCAACAATCAGGACAACGCCCTGGCACTGGCAAAAGAAGCCGTCGAATTGTCACCCGATGCCGCCGCCAGTCACATTGCTCTATCCTACGCCTGGCAATCTAAATTCGATTTAGACAAGGCCATCGCCAGCGCTAAAACGGCTACCGAAAAAGAACCCGACAACGCCATCGCCAGGGCGCGACTGGCCGAAATGCAACTCTCCATCGGTGAACTTTCAAAGGCATTGGATTCCGCCCAAAAAGCCAGCGAATTAGACACCAACAATGCTCGCGCGCAAACCATTTTAGGCTATGCCTACCTGACCCAGATCAAAATTTCCAAAGCACGCGAAACCTTTAATAACGCTATCGAGCTTGACCAAAGCGATCCACTGCCGCATTTAGGTTTAGGACTGGCGATGATTCGTAAAAACGAGCTCTCCGCAGGCCGCCGTGAAATCGAGATCGCCGCTGCCCTTGACCCCAACAACTCGATCATTCGCAGTTATTTAGGCAAGGCCTATTACGAAGAAAAACGTGGCCCGCTTGATGCCGACCAGTTTGAGATGGCCAAAGCCCTTGATCCGAATGACCCAACCCCTTATTTCTATGATGCGATACGTAAACAGACTGGGAATGATCCGGTTGGGGCTTTAAAAGATATTAATAAATCGATCGAGTTAAATGATAATCGTGCGGTGTATCGTTCGAGTTTGCAGCTGGATCAGGATGAGGCTGCGCGGAATACAGGACTAGCAAAAATTTATAATGACATAAGTTTTAATCAACTATCATTACTTGAAGGCGCTGACTCTGTTACAAATGATCCATTAAACCACTCTGGTCATCGCTTTCTAGCGGACTCATATGCAGAGTTACCGCGCCATGAAATTGCACAAGTGAGTCAGTTATTACAGGCTAAAATGTTCGCCCCATTTATAACGTCACCGGTACAGCTTTTATACACTCAACCTGAATTACCGATACAAACTGGCAATGCTAGATTAAAACAAGCTGTTAATGAAAATAGTTCGTTATTTATCAGCAATGGTCTCAAATTTAATGGCGATGTTATTCTTGGAAGTAATGATACAATAGGTGAAAACATATCCGTCTCTGGAGTTTATGATAAATTTAGCTTCAGTATAGGCCAACTTAAATATAAAACTGATGGTTACAGAATTAACAACGACCAGGATCATGAACTCTTAAATTTACTGACACAATATAATTTTACCCCCAACACCAGTATTCAACTTGAATTATTAAGCAGGGAATCTGAGTATGGAGACATCGAATCTAGATTTGATCTAACAAATATAAATGAAAGTGATCGATTTAAATTCGACAAAGACACCGCGCGAGTTGGACTAAAACACGCAATTGATAACAATTCCACGATTTTGCTCTCATACATCGATAGTAAAGAAAACAACAGTCGAGTAGTGTCTGATATTACAGTAGCTCCACCTGTCGAAACAACAGTAGATACAACTACAATATCTGAGCTCGATGGTAATACAACTGAAGCACAATACCTTTTTATAAGTCCGCATCAGAAATTAGTCGTCGGCGCCAGTGTCTTTGATCAAAAAGATCTATCCATTATTGATGGAGTTGTAAATATTACCGTAGCAGGCACACCACTACCGCCAACTATCATACCAACGACATCCGTTGATAAAAAAATAGAGCATACTAATTATTATCTTTATAATTACTTTAATATTACTCAATCATTATTGATAACTCTCGGCCTAAGTTATGATGATTTTAAAGATACTGATATAAATAGTACTCAAGATATTTCAACTAATAAAGTAAGCCCAAAGTTTGGCCTGGAGTGGGATATTAGTCGCAATAGTAAATTTAGATTAGCGTCATTTAATACATTTAAGCGACCGTTACTATCAAACCAAACGTTAGAACCAACACAAATCGCGGGGTTTAACCAGTTTTTTGATGATATAAATGCCGGAGAAACTAATCGGTACGGTGCTGGAATCGACTTCAAGCATTCTAGTACTGTATTTAGTGGCATAGAATTTACTGAGCGAAAAATTCAGATTACTGAACTTGCTGGCTCTAAACGCAATCAAAAAGAAATAATGCATAGAATATATTTCTACTGGACTCCTTCAAGCTCTACAGCCCTAAGTGCTGAGTACTCATATGACCAGTATAGCACTGACTTTGACGAAACTGATGTTCCTAATTACCTTAAGACACATTCGTTACCGATTCGTATTTCATATTTCTGGGGATCTATATATACATCACTTACTGCCACTTATGTGAATCAATACCAACAATCGCCCCAATCTGGAACCTTTTTAAGTGATAACGACGAGTTCACAACAACAGATATTGAGATTGGCTACAAATTTAAGTCTAAAGTTGGCCATATTGGAATATATATAAATAATATATTTGATGAGCAATTTAAATATCGAGATCGAAATTTCCAGTTTACCGCAGATCATATATCAAAATTTATTCCTGAACGTACAGTTTTTTTAAATGCTAATTTAAATTTCTAAAACAAAAATCATACCTCGGAGGAACACAATGAGTGAAAAATATTTATCCATAAAACCACTGGCTGTAATTGTAGTTATTTTATTATCTTTCTCAACTAATGCATGTGCTGACCAACCATTAAGCGCTACTAAAAATCACCCGTCCACAATGAATCAACATAAAAAAACTATTTCCGTTAAAATTCCTAAAAATACAGCCTATTTTATTGCCGTAGATAAAAATGGGAGAACTATAGCTTTCAAAGGAATTAATAAGAAAGGAAAAGCGATAAATTCCAAGCCGTGTGCAGTTTGTACTGCTGAACTTTCATATAAATACGGTAAATCTTGTGATAAGCTACGAGCTGATAAAAAGTTAAAACAGAAGGTATTAGCTAGCACTGTTGGTGATCAATTTGCTAATTTACCTTTTTGCGCAAGTACCCATAACGTTGAAGTTCTCGGTCTTCACGCTAATTTTGTACTACAAACAAGCTTTAACCCAGACTGTCTCTCCAAAATAGAGGTCGGTGGACGTATTATTTGGACATACCCGGAAAACTGCGCTCACTAATCTAATGCCTTAATTAAATACCGGTCTTATGGCCGGTATTTTTTAACGGCATTCTGAAAACTGCTTCCTTTCTTATTACGCTCAAATCAGGGGTAATCTGAGAAAAACACATTCTGCAAGACCAGACAGACACCCTCCCTTCGTATTCACTAACAACGACAAAGTATGGTTTTTCTCCCATCATTCCCCCCAACAAAGATAAAATAGGATGCAAAAGTTAGGCTAGCGAGTTGAGAGGTGAATAAGTCACAATTCTGACCCCTATTTTGTCACATCATTACTAAAATCAATCACTTATATTAAGCCCATCATG
>QILH01000006.1 GCA_003233255.1 Gammaproteobacteria bacterium
AATCGCGTGCATCCAACACCGGCCAGGGGATCGCACGCAAACGGGCACTGGCTCCGGCCACCATGGTGCAGTCCTCAATGGCGCTTTCGAGATCATCCACGACCCGAGTATTTTCGAGCACATCAAGAGCACCGGATGCCCGCGCCCTTGCCTTACCGCAGGGAAATTTGGTTTGCGGCGCAACCAGTACCAGATCCGATAAATGCATGTTTTTCATCGCCCGCGCCACAGCGCCGATATTACCCGGGTGGCTGGTACCAATTAACACCACCCGTATATTTTCATAACTCAAATTTCCGATTCCTTTTACTTTGTTTCACTTGTTGCCCTGGTTTCACTTCGCCAGTTTAACTTAATTGGCGAGACTGCTAGAATGCGCCTCGCGGTAACTCGCATGTTCTTTTTACAATCTGTTGAGGTTTGTTTATGCATCCAATGTTAAATATTGCCATCCGTGCTGCCCGTAAAGCAGGCGATATTATCGCACGCTCCTGCGATCAACTGGATACCCTGACGGTCACCACCAAGTCGAAAAACGATTATGTTAGCGAAGTTGATCGTCGTGCGGAACAGGCCATCATCGAAACCCTTCAAAAAGCTTATCCCGAGCACAGCATCTTAGCCGAAGAAAGCGGTGCGCACAGTGGTAATGAGTATGAATGGATCATCGATCCACTCGATGGCACCACCAATTTTTTACGCGCCGTGCCGCAATACGCCGTATCCATCGCCCTGCGGCATAAAGGCAAACTCGATCAGGCGGTCATCTACGACCCCATCAAACAGGAGTTGTTTACCGGCAGCCGTGGTCAGGGCGCACAACTCAATAATAAACGCATTCGAGTTAGCCCAATCAAAGGCATTGAAGGCGCCCTGCTGGGAACAGGCATGCCCTACCACGAGCGGCATATGGATATTATGGATGATTATCTTGCCATGTTAAGAGAATTTATGCCGGAGAGCGCGGGTATTCGTCGCGCGGGTTCAGCCGCCCTGGATCTGGCCTATGTCGCGGCAGGCCGATTTGATGGATTCTGGGAATACGATTTGAACCAATGGGACATTGCTGCCGGTATTTTAATCGTTGAAGAAGCGGGTGGCATGGTCAGTGATTTCCAGGGAGGCTTTGATTATTTCAAATCCGGCAACGTCATCGCCGCCGGCCCTAAATTGTTCAAGCACATGCTACAGGTCATCAAACCACTGGCCAATCGCTAGCCTCATTCTTTTTTGGTCTTTTTGCGCACCATCCCCCACACAATCTTGCTGGAAAGAAACCTCACCGTTGTAGAATGGATACCCACCACTGGATTTCCCATTTTATCACCACGCCCATCAAGATCTGATCCAGCCGGACGCTACTGCCTCAGGAGCAAACATCACGATGCTGAAATAAGGCTTAAACGGAACAAAATGGCAAAACTGGTCGGAAAAATTCCCCGTAAAGGGGGCAAGGCGCTTGAAATGGCAATGCGTGATACGCTAGATGGCCTGTATGACTCAGCCAGTTATTTTGGCTTCCATTCCAGTCCCCAAACCATACAAATACTGTCGATCGAGTCCCCAAAACCCGTTAATTTCGACCAACCACCAGCCCAGGTATTGCGGGTACAAAAAATTCAGGATGTCACTGACTACCTGATCCAGCGCGAATTGCACCTGGAACGCCTACCATTATAAACCTTCGGTTTGACCTGCTGGTAACTTTGAGGTCTAATCTAGACAAGTTCCTGAAGTTTTTATGGGTATTCGCAGTTTGAAACGTATTTGGCTGACCAGTTTTATCCCCCCGCTCGCGGTTTGTCGCTATGGCTGTGCGGGTTGTTGTGCCGCCCCGATTGGCGTCATGTGGATAGCCGCTATCATTAGCATAACTTACGGTTTTGCCGGTGGCCCGGCTGAGGTTGAAGGCATTAGCTGGATCACGGTGCTATTGGGCAGCGCACTCTGGCTAATTGCCAGCATCTGGGCCATGACCGTGATTCGCGGTGTGGATGCCGATCAAGCCGATCCAAAATGCGCAAGCCGTCAAAGTGCAGTTTGTCGTATTGCCAATGATGACGACGATGATCCCATGTCAGAGATAAAGAACTTAACTCAATAAACCAGAATAGAAATGATGTCCGGCGTAGTTGTGTATGCCATCAAATCATCTCAAAAAATAAAACCAGGGTAGAAAAAATGGGTGAAATCATCGACTTTCCTGTGCGGGAAGACGCACAAAAAGATAAATCGGTAGAACTCGAAAACGATCCTTATTATCGGTTTATACGTAACGTACTCAGTACCGCCGACTCTTGCGGCTTTGAACTACCGGTCACAGTGGATAGCGCCGCTGAATATGTTTATCACAAAACACATGGAACCAGCCAATTAGCTAAAATGCTCGATAAAAATTAATTAAGGATAACTGTCCGTTTTATCTTCTTTAGTCACCGGTATCAAATGGCTGCGATCGATTTTTAATGCCAGCACCATACTACTGGCAACATAAATCGATGAATACGTTCCCACCACAACACCAATAATCAATGCTATCGCAAAGGGTCTAATCAGTTCTCCACCCAGGAAATACATGGCAAACAAGACAAACAAAGTGGTTACCGAGGTCATCATGGTGCGCGATAAAGTTTGGTTCAATGATGTATTGGTTATCTGCAAGGTGCTGCCCTTGCGGATCTTGCGAAAGTTTTCACGGATCCGATCGTAGACCACGATCGTATCATTCAGAGAATAACCAATCACCGCTAACAGGGCCGCGAGGACGGTTAGATCAAAATTTAGCTTAAAGAAAGAGAAAATGCCTAAGGTAATACCCACATCATGAATCAGGGCCGTTATTGCACCTATTGAAAATCGCCACTCAAACCGTAGCATGACATAGAACATGATACTGGCTAAGGCAATCAACATGGCAATACCGCCGTCCTCACGCAGCTCTTCACCTACTTTGGCTCCGACGAATTCACGTCGGCGTATTTCAAACTCATCACTGGTACTGGTTTTAAGAATACTAATGACCGCATTACTCACTTCTACCTTGGAACTGTTATCTTTTTCAGAAATCCGAATTGTAACGTTTTGACCACTCGAACCGATTTCGGTGACAATAGCGTTTTTGTAGCCATTATTTCTTAAGGCTTTACGTATTTCTTCAACCTTGGCGGTATGTGCATAACCCAGTTCAATCTCGATACCGCCTCGAAAATCTAGCCCCAGGTTTAACCAGTTTATTGATAGCGTCACAATGGATGCGATAAACAAAATGGTCGAGAACATCATGGCAAATTTACGTTTGCCAACAAAATCAAATGTAGGTGTTTTCGAAAACAGTTGCATAAGTTTAATTCTCTTTAAATCGATAGTTTGGATAGTTTTCGGCTACCCACAAGTAAATTAATAATCGCACGCGTACCAACAATTGAGGTGAACATTGAAGTTGCTATACCAATAGACAAGGTAGTGGCAAAGCCTTTAATCGGGCCAGTACCAAAAATAAACAGTACAACTGCCGCTATCAGTGTAGTGACATTGGCATCAAGAATGGTTGAAAAGGCCTTCTCATAACCCGAGTTAATACTGGCTTGCGGTGTATTACCTACTGAAAGCTCCTCGCGGATCCGTTCATAGATCAATACATTCGCATCAACGGCCATGCCCACGGTTAAAACGATACCGGCAATACCCGGTAGCGTTAGCGTTGCCTGAAATATGGATAACACTGCGACGATAAGCACCAGATTAACCACCAAAGCAACATTAGCCAGTAGCCCAAAACCCTTGTACCAGATCAACATGAAGACAACGACGATAATGAAACCAATTAACACTGAGTTAATACCCTTGGAAATATTCTCTTTACCCATGCTCGGGCCTACCGTGCGCTCTTCAATAATCTCGATAGGCGCGGCCAGTGCGCCAGCACGTAACAATAAGGCTAACTGGGTCGACTCAACACGGGATAAACCGGTAATCTCAAAGCGTTTGGAAAATAAACCCTGAATGGTAGCCAGGCTGATCACTTCTTTTATTTCACGTTTGACCGGGACGTTATCACCGTTTATTCGTTTGATCTCTTTGACCGTTTCAATAAACACCACACCCATGCGTTTGCCAAGATTTTCACGAGTATTGTCTTTCATGATATTGGCGCCAGTGGCATTTAAGGTTACCGATACAGCAGGCTGACCATTTTGATCGGATGTCGCGGTAGCATGAGTAATGTCCTGCCCAGTTATAATCAGTTTATTTTTCAGCAGAATCTCACGCCCCGTATCACGCTCTTTATAGATTGAGGCGCCTAACGCCTTACCGGCCTTGGCATCGGCAATAGAATAACCCGTATGCTCCATGCGAAACTCGAGGCTGGCCGCCGCAGTCATCACATCAATAATCTCTTTACTATCCTGTACACCAGGGAATTCGGCCACGATGCGACTATCGCCCTGGCGAACAATGACGGGCTCCATCAAGCCCTGATATTTATCATCAATACGTTTTTTTAATACATTAATAATTTGGGTAATCGTATTTGCCCGGTGTTCCTCGATTTTCTGTCGGGTAATATCGGCTTTAATATAAAATGCATCACCGCGATCAAAGGTCGAAAACTGCATATCGGATAAAAATTTATTACGCAGAACCGCTAATACTTCATTACGTTTATCGGCGGTTTTATATTTCATCTCGATCGCATTGTTTTTGATCAGCATTGAACGCGCACGTAGTTTCCGCTCTTTATTTTCTTTGAATACGTCAAATATATCGTTTTTATACCGTTCGAGTTGCTGCTTAAACGCAGTCTCCATTTCAATTTCAATCAAAAAATGCAATCCGCCGCGTAAATCCAGTCCCATGTACATAGGTTCTGCGCCAAAGGATTTTAAAATAGAGGGCGTTGTGCGCGCGAAATTGAGCGCGACAACATAATTCGGATCGAGCACTTTTTTAATTGCATCCCTTGCTTTACCTCGTACCTCTTCATCCGTAAAACGAATAAGAATCCCTTTATCATCGAAAACAACCGACTTATATTCAATTTTATTCGACTTTAACGTAGTCTCAATTGTTTTTAAGGTGGCATCGTTAACCTGTACGGTTCGACCGCCTGCAATCTGTAACGACGGATCATCTAAAAACAGGTTTGGCGCTGCGTAGATCATTCCAACAACAACAACAATGACAACAAGCAGGTATTTCCATGCAGGATATCGATTCATTTTTTTATGTTTCTTAGTTTGTATTTATAAATGGGACATCAAGTGCTATTTGTTTCCAACACATGAATAATATGTTTACTCTTTTTCAGCCGCCTTTAAGCTGCCTTTTGGTAATACCGTCGATATTGCAGTACGTTGAATGCGCACATTAACATTATCGGCAATCTCAACCGTGATGTATTGCTCACCCATCTCAATAATTTTACCGAGAATGCCACCATTAGTGACCACTTCATCATCTTTGCCAATCGCTTCGACCATTTTGCGATGTTCTTTGGCACGTTTTTGTTGGGGACGGATTAACAGGAAATAAAATATGACGATCATGCCAACAAAAAATAGTAAACTCGTGGTTGGATCGCTGCCTGCACCCGCTGCAGGAGCTGCGCCATCTGCATAGGCCTGAGATATAAAAAAGTTCATTTGGTATACCTTTATAATATAAATGTTAGATAGTGTTTTATAGGGCCATGACTCAGAAAATCAAATGCCCAGAGATTCGGCGGGCGTATTATTACACATTTAATTAGTCAGTTTCGCCATTTTTAGCTGAATTTCGGGCATGAGTCAGCCCGTTTTTGTATAGAAATCACTCACAAACGGCTCAAGGTCCTGACTCGCAATCGCAGTACGTAACTGTTTCATAAGTTCCTGGTAATAATGGAGATTATGGATGGTATTGAGTCGGGCACCGAGCATTTCACCCACCTTGTCCAAATGCCGCAGATAGGAACGACTGTAATTCTGACAGGTATAACAGTCGCATTGCGGATCAATCGGCTGGGTGTCGTGCTGGTGCTGGCTATTACGAATACGCACCACTCCTTGCGAGGTAAATAAATGGCCATTTCTCGCATTGCGTGTCGGCATCACACAGTCAAACATGTCCACACCACAGCGCACCGCCTCGACCAGATCTTCTGGTGTGCCCACACCCATTAAATAACGCGGCTTATCCGTCGGCATGTGTGGAGTCAGGTGTTCAAGTACATTAAGCATCTCATCTTTGGGTTCACCCACTGACAAACCACCAATGGCATAACCATCAAAATCAATATCAACCAAACCCTCGAGCGAAACCTGGCGCAATTCCGGGAACATCCCGCCCTGCACGATGCCAAATAAGGCCGCCGGGTTATCGGCATGGGCCTGTTTGCTGCGTTTGGCCCAGCGCAAGGACAACTGCATCGAGTCTTCGGCCTGTTGTTCGGTGGCCGGATAAGGAGTGCACTCATCAAAGATCATGACGATATCCGCCCCCAACTCACGTTGCACCCGCATCGAGATCTCCGGTGTTAACTCAACTTTTGC
>QILH01000081.1 GCA_003233255.1 Gammaproteobacteria bacterium
GGCGTTCCCGCTTTTGAAAAGTGTGTCTCAGGCCCATCATTACGTACAGTTTGACCGATCTTTAATATACTTAATTTTTTAATCATGTACGGGCCAACAATAAACGAGATCAATAATGCCGTTAACACGCCTAAAATGGCACGCATGGTTAAATAATTAAATACGTTAAACCCACTATAGAATTCTGAAAGGTATTGGGTAAGATGAAACAACATTTATTTATCTCCGCTCTGCACTGATTGCACCAAAGCATCCACTATGACTTCCATTTTCATTAATCGAGATCCTTTTACCAGCAAGGTTACGTCATCCGCCATACAATTTTTTAATTCTGAAATCATGCTAGGCTTGTCATCAAAAACTTTGCTGTTTGATCCAAAACTGTTTGCCGCACACCGCGCATGTTGACCGAGGGTATAAAGCTTATGTACCCCTGACATACGTGCCCGTTCACCTGCCTGTATATGCAATTGCTCTGTCTCAGCACCAAGTTCACCCATATCCCCAAGCGCTAACAGATGTTGCCCGGAAAACTCATTTAAAACCGCTAAGGCGGCATCAAGTGAAGCAGGATTTGCATTATAGGTGTCATCAATTATCCGACTGCCATTTTGACCTGCCTTCAACTGTAAACGTCCCATGACACCCTGCATTTTCTCAAGACCTTGTTTTATTGCATCCAAACTTACGCCAACGGCACAACAAACAGCCGTCGCGGCTAATGCATTCATTAAATTATGTTTACCTAGCATCTTAAAATTCACATTGATATCACCACCTGGGGTGATTATCGATACGTGATTCGTCCCATGCCGCGCAGAAATATCCGCATCAGAAGACAGACCAAAACTTAACGTTTTTTTCCCGTCACATAATCCCTGCCAGAATTTATAATAATGATCATCTGCATTTAAAATAGCCGTACCACTTTCTGCTAATTGTTCATAAATCTCACCTTTTGATTTGGCCACCCCATCAAGATCACCAAAACCCTCCAGATGTGCTGGCCCTGCATTGGTCACTACGACAATACTCGGGCATGAAATTTTTGTAAGATACTCAATTTCTCCCGCATGATTTGCACCCATCTCTATGACTGCCGCCTCATGATCCTTATCTATTTTAAGCAATGTCAAAGGCATACCAATGTCATTATTAAAATTTCCTTCTGTCGCCAGGACATGCCTTGTACATGACAGTATCGAGGTAGTAATTTCTTTTACCGTAGTCTTACCATTACTGCCGGTTATACCAATAACCGGAATAGAAAATTGATTTCGCCATGCACCGGCAAGTTTCCCTAATGCACTGAGAGTGTCTTTTACAATAATTTGCGGCAAATTTGTTGTCATCGATTTATTGACAAGTACAGCTGCTGCGGATTTTTGCTCGGCAGGATACACATAATCATGTCCATCGAACGAAGGCCCTTTTAAGGCAATAAATAAATTATCCTTTGTTATTGATCGAGAGTCTGTACTAACACCAGAAACAGATTGGTCACCTCCCACTAACTCACCTTCTACCACCTGCGCAATATGATTTAGCGTCCAGTTAAATGATGAGCTAGTCATAACGGCAAACCTCGTATATAGTCAGCCACAACATCAGCATCATTAAATGGCAACCTGGTTTCTCCAATCTGTTGATATGACTCGTGACCTTTACCGGCGATGACAACCACCTCGCCTTCTTGTGCCTGGCTAAGCGCTGTATAAATAGCCTCACGGCGATCCGTATTTGTAAGTACGTTTTCTGAATTTCGGATGCCCGCAACAACATCATCAATAATGGCTTGTGCATCCTCATTACGAGGGTTATCACTGGTAACAATAATGTGTTCAGCAAGCTCGCTAGCAAGCGACCCCATTAATGGTCTTTTTTCTTTATCTCGATCACCACCGCAACCAAAAACACACCAAATTGGTTGTAAAAAATGCTCGCGTACGGTTAGCAATGCCTGTCTCAAGGCATCGGGCGTATGCGCGTAATCGATTATTATGGTGTTATTGGACGCGGGGGAATCAGACGAATCCTGTTGGACAATGGATAATCGACCATTAACCGATTGAATGGTTTTAAGTCTAAATGAAATATCATCCAGTGATACCTCATTAATTAATAAAATCCCGATGGTTGCTAATAAATTATAAACATTAAACAAACCGTACACCGGACTTTTAACGCTAATGTCACCAATCGGGGTGTGCAGATCAAATTCTAATCCGGCTGCAGTTTGTAATATATTATTTGCATATATGTCCGGCTGTGTAGATTCGTTTTTTAAACCGTAGCTCAGTACCTGAATGCCATCATCCAGCCTGGCCATGAATTCCCTGCCGTAGGCATCATCAATATTAATCACAGCAAAACGCAAAGCCGTTGATGAGAATAATCGTTCTTTTGCGTGAGCATACTCTTCTATGCTGCCGTGATAATCGAGATGCTCATGAGTTAAATTCGTAAATACAGCACTATCAAACCTTATGTTATCTACCCGGCCCTGGTCTAGCGCATGAGATGACACTTCCATGGCAACACACTTTACACGTTGATGCTGCATTTCCGATAACCATTTATGACCGGTAACTGCATCTGGCGTTGTGTATGAACTTGTGTGTAAATTATCCAGCTTGCCCCAGCCAAGGGTACCTATCACGCCCGTTGAAACCGATTTTCCCAGAGCATCAGCAATAAAATGACTACAGGATGTTTTACCATTAGTACCCGTAATCCCGACAACGCGCATTTTCTTTGACGGCTCCTGATAGAAACGGTCAGCAATCTTGCCGACCTTGTTTATTAATCCTTCAATCGCAATAACCGGCACCTTGACACCATCATCATTCTTTCGCCACGCAACCGGGATCGGAACAGCGCCCTGCTCACATTCCCAAATTACTGCACTGGCACCGTGTTTAATTGCCGCATCAATAAACTTGCGACCATCGACCGTTAATCCAGGTAGGGCAATAAATAATGAATTGCTGTGCACCTGGCGACTGTCAAGTACGATATCCTCTATAACAATAGAAACAAAATCACTGGCCTCGGCAATACCATCTAACAGATTGCTAAGTAACATCTTTACTGGAATGTGATTCACCGCCATCATTGCATTCCACCTAATAAGGCAAACGTACTCTGATTCTCAGGCAATACATCAGGCGCAATATCTAACAGACGTAATGCTCCGGCCATAACCTGACTAAATACCGGAGCGGCAACTTCACCACCGTAATAATGTTCACCGCGTGGCTCATGTATGGTAATCGCCATAACCAGTCTTGGGTTATCAGCGGGTGCCATACCAACAAACGTTGAGATATATTTATTATCGCTATAACCATTTTTACCGACCTTTTTAACCGTGCTTGTTTTACCTGCAACATGATAACCGGGGACATTCGCTCGGGTACCCGTGCCCCCTTCATTAACAACGGCTTTTAACATCTCCCGTACTTGCCGGGCATATTTTTTAGATATAACTTGCTCACCTTCGATCTCACTGGATTGCAATTCAATAGTAACCGGCTTTAATTTCCCACCACTGGCCAGAACTGAGTATGCCCGAGCAAGTTGTAAGGTAGTTACTGACAATCCATACCCATAAGAAAGCGTGGCTCGTTCAATATCACGCCAAACTCTAGGCTGATTAATTAATCCTTCTACTTCACCGGATAAACCACTTTGAGTTAAATCACCAAATCCTACTCGACGATGCAACTTAACCAGATCGTCAGGATTAATGGACAATGCGAGTTTTGACGCACCGACATTGCTTGATTTTGATAACAATTTACTTAACGATATTATGCCGTAATTACGATTGTCTTTTATAACACTGCCACTTACCTTTATGTATCCAGGGCGGGTATCAATCGTACTCGATGCAGAAAACTTACCCGATTCAAGTGCAGCAATAATAGTAAATGGCTTTGCTGTTGACCCCGGTTCAAACGTATCGGTAACAACGCGATTACGATAACGATATCCTTTTAAGCTGCTACGGTTATTTGGATTAAATGAAGGTTGATTCACCATCGCTAACACTTCGCCCGTTAGCACATCCAGTATTACCGCCGAGCCGGATTTTGCTTTATGCTTAAACACTGCGCGTTTTAGTTCCCGATAAGTTAAATACTGCAAGCGACGATCAATGCTTAACACCAGATCCTGTCCCGCCCGTGGAGGTTTAAGTAAATCGATATAATTAACTACCCGGCCAAGATTGTCTGTCATGACAAGCTGTCGACCTTTTTCTCCTTTCAGCCATTTCTGATAACCAAGTTCAATACCTTCCTGGCCTTTATCATCAACATCGGTAAAACCAATAATATGCGCAGTAACCTCGCCGGCTGGATAATAACGACGGTATTCACGCCGCAACGACACACCAGGAATCTTTAATGCAGTAATTTTATTTGCGTGCGATGGAATAATACGTCTTTTTAAATACACAAAACTTTTATTCGCTTTTTTCTTTTGATTAATCAATTTGCTTATTCTTTGCGGTTTTAAATCTAATATTTTTGCAAGCTTCGCCAGTTGAATGGGGGTAACTTCAAAACGACGTGGATTAGCAATAATAGAGTCAACCGGGGTGCTCACCGCTAAAGGTTCACCATTTCGATCTACAATCATGCCTCGGTGTGCAGCAACCGGCAATTCACGAATAGAACGGGCATCACCCTGACCCTTTAAAAAGTCCTTATTCGTAACATGCAAATCAAAGGCACGCACCATTAAGACGAGCGGCACAAGCAACACAATCACCAGAACGGTGCCTATCCGAAAACGACCTGCAGGTTTATGCACTGTTTCAGTCATGGTTTTACGACTATCACCTCGTTGTAATCAACATTGCGCATCGCTAATCGCTTGCGGGCAGCGCCTTCAACACGCGCATGCGTCGCCCAGGTGCTTTGTTCAATCTGTAAGCGATCCCAGTCAACATTCAAATCATCACGCGTGGTTTGCAGGCCACGCAATTCAACGTACAACATTCGATTGTGATGTTTAGAATAAATAACACCAATGGCACTCATTACTAAAATCAACAATAAAATAATATTGATCAATCGCAACATCATGTTAATTTCTCCGCCACACGCATAATGGCGCTGCGCGAACGTGGATTTTGTTGAACTTCTTCTTTACTGGCTTTAACGGGTTTACCGACCAGCTTTAAATGTGCATTAATTTCAACATGCCGTATCGGCAAATCATGAGGATATTGATCCCCCTGACTTTGCTCGCGCATAAAACGTTTAACAATTCGGTCTTCCAAAGAATGAAAACTGATCACCACCAGTCGGCCACCTGTCGCCAGGATTTCTAACGATGCCTTTAAGCCGGCGCGAAGATCATCCAGTTCATGATTGATCTCAATTCGAATCGCCTGAAAGGTACGGGTCGCTGGATTCTTACCTTGCTCACGGGTTGGCACGGCCTGCGCCACGATCGCCGCCAGGCGTTGTGTCGTGGTAATCGCCTGAATTTCACGTTCCCGCAAAATGGCCCGTGTTATACGTTTGGCAAACCGTTCTTCGCCATACTCCTTCAAAATTGTGATCAATTCCTGCTCATCCACTTTGGCAAGCCATTGCGCCGCGGAAATACCATGCTCAGGATCCATGCGCATATCGAGAGGCCCATCACGGCGAAAACTAAAACCCCGTTCGGCATCATCCAGTTGCGGGGACGAAACCCCTAAGTCCAGCAAGATCCCATCTGCCGATCGTTGCCATCCGGTTTCCGCCAGAGCCTGATCGACCTCAGCGAAACTGCCCCTATATATATAGGTATGCTCCAGCCCACTAAAACGCTGCTTTGCGTCATCGAGCGCACTCGGATCCTTGTCTATGGCCAATAAATAACCTGATTTGGGCCGCGGCTCAAATTTTTGCAGGATCATCTGACTATGACCTCCACGTCCGTACGTTCCATCGACATAAACCCCCTCGGGTTTGATTTGCAGTGCGTCGACCGCCTCGTTCAGTAAAACCGTTTCATGTGCGAAAATTTCCACGGCATTTACAACGACAGTGACTCCAGATCATCCGAAAAACCTTCATCTGAATTGGTTTCACCCATCCATTTGTCGCGGCGCTCGTTCCAGGTTGTTTCGTCCCATACTTCAAACTTATTGCCCTGCCCCAGCAAAATGACGCGTTTTTCCAGATGAACCAGTTCGCGCAGTGCAGGCGGTAATAAAATTCTTCCGTGGGAATCCAGGTCGAGTTCAGAGGCGTGGCCTAGTAAAAGATGCTTCAGGCGGGACGCCTGTTTATTCAGACTGGGCAGTCGAACTAACTTACGTTCTATCTCTTCCCACTCATTGGCCGGATAGATCGACAGGCACGGATCACTCATACCGAGAGTGACCACTAACTGACCATCCACAGACGACTGTATGTCTTCCCGATATTTTGTCGGAATCGCCATACGCCCCTTGGCGTCGAGATTTAGAATCGTGACACCTTTAAACACTTT
>QILH01000283.1 GCA_003233255.1 Gammaproteobacteria bacterium
ATTATTGGACTCCAATAATTCGTATTTTTACTCTGACCCCGATTATTCCTTTCAAAGCTGAAAATACCGGATTTTCCCCAATTTTACCGATCTATCGCTTCACTTTTCTCCCAAATTCAGTACAATGCGCCGTTTCCGGGTAGTCCGGAGGCCGGTCGTTGATGACTGGGCCCTTAATTAACTAAATAGAGAATTTATATGGTAACTATTCGTTTATCACGTGGTGGCGCCAAGAAGAAACCCTTCTATCATGTTGTGGTCACCGACAGCCGTAATCAGCGCGATGGTCGTTATATCGAACGCGTGGGCTTTTTCAATCCAATGGCAAAAGGCCAGGAAGTTCGCCTGAACCTCAATAATGAGCGTATTGCGCACTGGATCAGCCAGGGTGCTCAAACCTCAGAACGCGTTGGCAAATTAATGAAATCGGCTGCTTAATGTTGGTTTAAGTTTTAAATTTATAGCCCTGAAGAATTTACTATGAATACACACCCCAGCCACCCCGTGATCGTCGGACAAGTGGCTGGGGTTTTTGGCATTAAGGGCTGGCTGAAAATACGCTCTGAAACCGAGCCTCTGACCAATATCCTGCAGTATTCCCCCTGGTATCTTAAGATTAACCAGCAGTGGCAGCGTTTTGAAGTGCAAACGGGTCAACCGCACGGTAAAGGCCTGATTGCACAGCTAAAAGGCTGCTCTGACCGGAATCGGGCGGAAGAGTTAGTTCGGGCCGAGATTGCGGTTGATTCTGGGCAGTTACCGGAACTCGGTGAAAATGAATATTACTGGTCAGATCTGATTGGCCTGACGGTGCAGAACCAACAGGGACAAACACTGGGTACGATCGCCCGCATGCTGCCCACCGGGGCTAACGATGTGCTGGTGGTTGAGGGGCAGGGGCCGCAGCTTCTAATCCCTTATGTGCTGGATTATTATGTGCTCGAGATCGATTTAGAGCAAAAAACCATGCGGGTTGACTGGCCCTGGCAGGATGAGGGTTCCGATAATGATGATAAAGACCAGCAATGAATAAATCAGGTACGAATAAACATGCGCATTGATGTCGTCACACTGTTTCCCGAGATGTTCAAAGTCCTGTCCGACTATGGGGTCACCGGGCGGGCCATGAGCAGGGGCATTGTGGAAACCGTATTCTGGAATCCCCGCGATTATAGCGATGACAACCATCATACCGTGGACGATCGCCCCTATGGTGGCGGCCCCGGCATGGTGTTGATGGTGAAGCCGCTACGAGAGGCGATCCGGCGTGCGCGCACCGATTCTGAGACCCCGGCCCGTGTGATCTACCTGTCTCCACAGGGCCGCAAGCTGGACCAGAAGGCCTTAAAAAAACTGTCTCATCACGAACGCGTAGTGCTGGTCTGCGGGCGCTATGAAGGTATCGATGAACGTCTGATTAGCGCGGAAGTCGATGAAGAATGGTCAATTGGTGATTATGTGTTGAGTGGGGGTGAACTGGCCGCGATGGTCTGCATCGATGGTATGGCGCGCCTGTTGCCTGACGTGCTTGGGCATGAGGATTCTGCGCTACAGGATTCCTTTGTTTCCGGCCTGTTAGACCACCCACATTACACGCGCCCGGAAGAAATCGACGGCCTGCCGGTGCCGAAAGTATTACTCAGCGGAGATCACCAGGCGATTGATCGCTGGCGACAAAAACAGGCATTAGGACGCACCTGGTTGCGACGACCGGATCTGCTCGAAAAGCTGGATTTAAATGTCGAACAACAGCAATTGCTGGATGAGTTTATTCGCGAATATGAGGTCGAAGGGCTCTAGTTCGGTCTTTTTACCCGCATTTTTGCCCCGGATCCCGTTAATTTCTATGGCTTGAATGGGGCGAGCCATGTATAATTTCGCGCCTTCAAGCCGGTCAAATCTGGCTGTACTACTGTTTTAACAGATAATCGCCCAGGCAGGCGGTTATTAAATGAGGATAGCAACGTGAGCAATATTATCGATCAATTAAATGCGGAACAAATGGGCCGGGAAGTACCTGATTTTGGTGCCGGCGACACCGTGATCGTCCAGGTAAAGGTAAAAGAAGGTGAACGTGAGCGTTTGCAGGCCTTTGAAGGTGTGGTCATTGCCCGTAAGAACCGTGGCCTGAATTCAGCGTTTACGGTGCGTAAAGTCTCTCATGGCGAAGGTGTGGAGCGTGTGTTTCAGACTTATAGTCCCATCATTGAGTCCATCACGGTTAAACGTCGTGGTGATGTGCGTCGCGCCAAGTTGTATTACCTGCGTGAGCGCCAGGGCAAATCGGCTCGGATTAAAGAGAAATTGTCGGTCAAGGGTAAATAATCTGACCGTAATTGATTCAGGTGTAATCAAAGTACAAAGAAACGGGCTGCGGCCCGTTTTTTTATGTGAGGAAACAGCTGCGAACTATGGAGCTGTTCAATAAAAGGGAATGGATTCCTGGTTTGATCAGCAGCGAGACACACTATGTTGGTGTACACTCGCCATTCATATAAATTAAGTCCACGCGATGAAATGTTACTTTCGACCCAAACACTAA
Source organism: Gammaproteobacteria bacterium (assembly GCA_003233255.1). GTDB lineage: Bacteria > Pseudomonadota > Gammaproteobacteria > UBA6429 > Thiohalophilaceae > SZUA-24. The sequence goes on from QILH01000283.1 coordinate 2,543, forward strand.
AATGTCGTATATCGATGGCCTGTCTTGGCTCCGCTTTCATGCTGCAGACCAGTTTATCGTTAGCGAGCAGCCTGGCAGAAATCGGTCAAATCGCTGAAACCGGAGCGGCCCAGCTAGCCATTCGCATGTTAGAGCAGGAACAGGATGGGTTACTGGAAAAACCACAGCAGTGGATGAACTGGGAACGTAAGCGCATCCAGCTTTATGAACAAAATAATCACTGGCAAAAGTCGGCTGAGCGATTAGAAAAATTACCCAAATTGGTCAATGTATCTTTTATGTTATGGGCCAAGGGGCAACGTGCAAAGGCACTCATTTATCTAAATCAAAGTACGCTGGCCCGTCGTGAGTTGCGTACCTTAATCTGGCAAGTAGAGCCAGACAAGATTACTGAAAAACAAATGACTAGTTGGCGTGAGTTGATTATTGAATCCTATTTAGCAGAGGGTTACGCTAACGATGCACAAATCGCCAGCATGCGGTTACGGCAAATTAATAAAAAAGAAAATATTGCATCCATCATGCAACGTGCCCGGATCGCAATTTTGAATAAGCAGACTAAAGAAGCAATCAATCTGCTAAAGCCGCATGCGGAAAAAATTGAAGTAGCCCCATTGATGTTAATCGCCCAATTACGAGGACAACATCGTGCCGCCAAAAGTGTTTTGCAGGCAGCGCATCGTTATTTGCGCGATCAAAAAATAAAACTCGAATTAAAGGTCAATCTGTGGGCGGTGGCCGCCGAAGCAGCTAAACAAAATGGTAATCGAAAAGTGGTTGCCAATGCCAGTGAGCACGTGTTGGCCGACAAGCATAACTTAACCCTGGCCAAGTCGATCTATACAATTAATAGTGACGCGCTATGGAATGCTTATATAGATTATGCCTTGCTATTAGGTAATCAGGAACAACTATTAATAGGTGAAGATAAAAAATGGATAACAGCCGCTAACAAGATTTCAACTAAACGTCCTGTTGGTGCTCGTGCCATGTATGTGTTTATCATGTTGCGAGGACAAACTGCTAACGCACGCCAACAGGCATCGGAACAGTTTGTAGAACTACTGGGGAAACGTAAACACGGAAATCGTATATTAGTTGAGTTGTTTCAAAATTCTCGCCACTTTAAAAAAACTGAAGCGATACCCTCGGCGGTGCGACATGCTTTGGTTGATGTGGCATTAAGTAATTCAGATATTGATCGTGCATCAGAACTGATGGCGACGATTGAAGCCCCTCCAGCAGGAGCCGATCAATTCATGTGGAAATTACGACGAGCACGTATCCTGATCCTGGGTACGCAGGCCGAAGTTGGGGGACGGGCGGTGCTGGCCATTCTCGACGAAAATAAATCGTTAAGCCAGGAACAGATCGACAAGTTGTTGCAGGTAGTTTTTGATTTACAAACCGCAGGGCAACATGAATCGGCGTATGTAAATTTTGAAAAGGCGCTGCCCCAAATTAAGGATGATCAGATAAAACGTGAAATTTATTACTGGATGGCGGATTCACGCAAGGCGCAGGAACGTTATGCGGATGCAGCGCAACTCTATTTAAAATCAGCTCTGTATCCTGATCCAGAAAATATGGATCCCTGGGCTCAAACGGCTCATTACCAGGCCGCAGAATCGCTGGCTCGTGCGTCTTTGTACAAAGATGCTGAAGTCTTATTTGATCGCCTACTTAAAGTCACAGAAGACCCCGCACGTCGTGCGGCGTTAAAACGCGAGCTGCATCGACTTTGGGCGATGCAATAACAAATAAATTAAGCTCGATTGTACTGAAATATACATGAAATGAATTACTGCGCATGGATTCAAGATAGAATTCATATACGTTTGGGTTGCTGGATTTTTCTCAATCCGCAGCTTGATTTTCAACGGGCGGAAGTGGTCTAATTCAGTCTTTAAAAATTTGGGACGTAAGCATGAAAAAGCTGGATATCGGATGTGGGGCAAATAAACCGGCCGATTTTATGGGGGCCGATATCATTGCCTACGAAGGCGTTGATTATGTGTTTGATGTCGATGCTGGAGAGATCTGGCCTATTGAAGACAATGCGTTTGATTATGTTAAACTGCATCACATCGTTGAGCATATTCATGACATCATTCATTTTTTCAACGAGTTGCACCGGATCTGCAAGAATGATGCGATTGTACATTTAGAAACGCCACATTATTCTTCGCACAATTCCTGGCAGGATCCGACCCATATCAATCATTTTTCTTTTTTCTTCACCGATGCCATTACCGAAGGTTACCTGTCGCAACGTATTCCAAAATTTGAGTTGGTAGAAAGAAAACTTTCTTTTGGATCGTTTCTTCATAGTTGGCAAGCGCGTCTTTATGCTGCCCTGTTTGGTATGAATAAATACGAACGTTACTACGCCTGGCGGCATCCGGCACGCAACATTAAGCTGGATCTGCGGGTAGTAAAGTAAGCATACCCGCCCCGGTATGGAGTTAAGCTTACGCGCAGTATTACTTGGTATTGGTTTGTCGTTGTTACTGGGTGCAGCGAATGCCTACCTTGGTTTGAAGGTTGGTATGACCGTATCGGCCTCGATCCCTGCGGCGGTTATTTCCTTTGCCGTATTACGCTGGTTTCGTAATGCGAATATCCTCGAAAATAATTTAGTCCAGACCGCAGCTTCGGCCGGGGAGTCTCTGGCCGCGGGGATGATCTTTACCTTACCGGCCTTGATCATGTTGGGTGCCTGGCAGGAATTTAGTTATATACAGGGAACCTTGTTAATTATTCTCGGCGGTATTCTTGGTGTGTTGATTGCCGTGCCTTTGCGTAAGGCCTTGCTGGATCATCCTGAGTTGACTTTTCCTGAAGGTGTTGCGACGGCTGAGGTGTTGAAGGCCGGTTATTCACGACAGGGCGCGGTAAAATTTTTGATTAGCGGGGGAGTGATTGCTGCTGTTTATAAGTTTTTACAAAGTGGCTTAGGGGTAGCTGCTCATTCAGTGACAGGTGCTTATGATAATTCGAAAATTTTATTTGGTTTTGGAGCTGACTTATCGGCAGCGTTGGTTGCAGTTGGATTTATCGTTCGTATGCGCATTGCCAGCTTAATGATGACAGGTGGGGTGTTGGTTTGGCTCATCATTATGCCTGTATACTCATGGTGGCAGGCGAATCCTGCGGGACTGGGTGAAAACCAGACGGCGATGGATCGTGCGTTTTCAGTGTGGTCAACGGAATTGCGGTTCATTGGGGTAGGTGCAATGTTGGTTGCTGGGTTTTGGGTATTACTGTTAGCGATAAAACCGGTCTGGCATTCGCTAAAAACATCTCTTATTGCGTCCAGCTTACAAAGTGAAAAAGAGTTTTCAGCAAAATTCATATTAATTGCAATTTTTTTGATGGCCATACCGATCTATTACCTGCAAGCGACGATGATCGATGACTGGGCGATACTGGTGTTTGCTCTATTGTATGCCTTGCTCGCAAGCTTTCTGTTTTCGACCGTGGCCGCCTATATGGCAGGTTTGGTGGGGTCGTCCAATAATCCGATATCCGGAGTAACCATCGCAACCATTTTTATTGCGGCGTTAATAATCTACGTTATTTTACAAGTGACAGAAGGTGGTGTAATCAGTGAGGACAAGCAACTTCATGCTGCTGGATTGACGATCTTGATTGCGGCGATTGTATGCAGTGCTGCGGCGATTGCTGGCGACACTATGCAGGACTTAAAGGCTGGTCAGATCGTAGGTGCGACGCCGAAGTTGCAGACCTGGATGCAAATCATTGGTGTGCTGGCGGCCGGCTTAATTTTAATTCCAATACTCACGTTATTATTTGAAGCCTATGGTTTCGTGGGTTTTTTCCCGCGTGAAGGTATGGATGCAGGGCAGGCGCTAGCGGCACCGCAGGCGACTTTGATG
>QILH01000132.1 GCA_003233255.1 Gammaproteobacteria bacterium
CATTTCTTGTCATTGTTGGTTCTAGCAATGCGGTGAATTTTACTGATGGTCTGGACGGTTTAGCCATTTTACCGACCGTTATGGTGGGTGGTGCGTTAGGGATTTTTGCCTATTTAACGGGCAATACAAATTTCTCAGAATATTTATCAATTCCATATGTTAAAGGTGCTGGTGAGTTAGTGGTGTTTTGTGGTGCGTTGGTCGGAGCGGGTTTAGGTTTCCTTTGGTTTAATACCTATCCTGCTCAGGTCTTTATGGGTGACATTGGTGCCTTAGCGATTGGAGCCGCACTGGGCGTAGTTGCGATCATGGTTCGACAGGAGTTTGTGTTGTTCATCATGGGTGGCGTGTTTGTGATGGAAACGGTGTCGGTGATTATTCAGGTGGCTTCTTTCAAGCTAACTGGGCGACGAATCTTTCGCATGGCACCATTGCATCACCATTTTGAATTAAAGGGTTGGCCTGAACCTCGCGTTATTGTGCGATTCTGGATCATAACGGTTATTTTGGTATTAATTGGCCTGGCTACACTGAAGGTGCGATAAGAGAGACTGATTGTGTTGGCGATGAAAAATAAACAAGAACAACTGGTTTGTGCCGATCTTTTTCAGGATCAGCAGGTGCTTGTTTTGGGTTTAGGTAAAACCGGGGTTTCGTGCGCGCGCTTCCTCGCGGCACGGAATGTCGATTTTTCTATTATGGACAGCCGACAAAATCCACCAGGGATAGAATCACTTAATCAGTCTTTATCTCCGGTAAAATGTTATTTTGGTCAGTTTGATTTGAATGTTGCAAAAGATTATGACGTATTCATAGTGAGTCCGGGTATATCGATTAACGAACCCATTGTGAACAATGCCATTGAAAATAATAAACAGGTAGTGGGTGATGTTGAACTGTTTGCTTTATGTACTCTTAAACCGGTTATTGCGATAACCGGATCAAATGGAAAAAGCACGGTAACGGCTTTGTTGGGCGAGATGGCTACACAGGCAAAAATATCCGTTGCAGTCGGTGGAAATATCGGTGTACCCGTTCTGGATTTATTGGCTGATGATGCTGAGACGGAGTTATATATTCTTGAATTATCCAGTTTTCAACTGGAGACAACGCACAGCCTGAATGCGGTAGTGAGTACAATTTTAAATGTCAGCGAAGATCATATGGATCGGTATGATTCATTCTCGGAATATAAAATTGCCAAGCAAAAAATATATCAAGGTGATGGTGTTGTTATCATTAATAAAGATGAACAACAGGTTATTCCAGTCAATAAAGATCGAACTATAAATTATTTTTCTCTACAGACACCAGTTAGCGAAAATGAATTTGGTTTGATCTGTGAAGATGGACAAACATGGTTAGCAAAAGGCAATGACAGACTGACCACAGTATCAAGCTTGAAAATAAAAGGGCAGCATAACATTGCAAACGCGTTGGCAGCACTAGCATTGGGCGATAGCGTAAACATCCCCATGCCTGCAATGATTAATACATTGAAAAAATTCACTGGCCTGCCTCATCGTAGCCAATGGGTACTGGAACACAATGGTGTGAACTGGATCAATGATTCAAAGGCAACGAATGTTGGCGCGGCGTTAGCCGCTATTAATGGATTAGGTAACAACAAGCCGGGACTGGATCTGATTGTTCTGCTCGGTGGACAGGGTAAGGGCCAGGATTTCTCTCCACTTGAGCCCGCGCTGATATCTTTTTCCCGGTTAGTTTTGATTTATGGCGAAGATGCACAACTAATAAAAGAGACACTGGGAAAAAAAATCAAAACCAAAATAGTAGGCAATTTGGCCGTGGCGGTGACCGAGGCGAAAAATATTTCGAAACCGGGTGATACGGTTTTATTATCTCCCGCCTGTGCCAGCTTTGATATGTTTTCCGGGTTTGAACACCGTGGAGATGAATTTATTCGTCTGGTTCATGAGGTGACATCATGAGTCAAACATTAACGTCTTACATGCATGCAGCGTTCAATCAAAAACAAAAACAACAGAAAATCATCTGGACGTCTGATTACTGGTTATTAGGCACTTTTCTGTCGATTCTGATTCTAGGGTTAATCATGGTCGGATCAACGTCGATATCAATTGCTGAAAAGAACATTGGTCAGCCATTCTATTATTTATGGCGGCAATTAACCTTTGCCGGAATTGGGCTTTTTGCAGCACTGATCGTTTCAAAAATACCGCTGCGTATCTGGCAACAACTTGGACCGGCATTAGTCATCATAAGTATTTTGTTATTGCTATTGGTATTTGTGCCGGGCCTGGGGAAAACGGCAAATCATAGTACGCGCTGGATTTCTTTGGGCAGCATTCATATTCAGTCATCCGAGTTTGTGAAATTATTCATGATTTTATATCTGGCTGGATATTTAGTTCGCCACTCTAATGCGGTAAGAACAAAGGTGAGTGCATTTTTGCGTCCATTTGTTTTGTTAACAATATTAATGTTTCTGTTGTTGCTGGAACCGGATTTCGGAGCGGCTGCAGTTTTGATATGTACCGCCGTAGCCATGATGTGGCTTGGCGGAGTCAAGGTTGGTCAGTTTTTATTAATGATAGTTTTTGTATCAGCCGCGGCGGTTTTATTGATCATAATGTCTGATTACAGGATGAATCGTTTTACCGGCTTTTTAGATCCATGGGGTGACCCTTTTAATAGTGGATTCCAGTTGACTCAGGCCTTGATTGCATTTGGGCGTGGCGAATGGATGGGCGTGGGTTTAGGCGCCAGTGTGCAAAAATTATTTTATCTGCCTGAAGCACATACTGATTTTTTATTCGCCGTGCTTGCCGAAGAACTTGGGTTGTTTGGCGTTATCGCCGTGATTGTACTTTTTACCATTTTAGTTTACCGCATATTAAAGATTGGTCGTGCCGCTGAAACACGTGAACGTCCTTTTGCGGGATATGTGGCTTATGGTATTGGTATATGGATCGCATTACAGGCCTTTATCAATATTGGTGTAAATATGGGTGTGCTACCAACTAAGGGGCTGACATTACCGTTTATGAGTTATGGTGGCAGTAGCATGGTTGCGATGTCTATTGCGATTGGCTTGTTGGTAAGAATTGATTATGAAACACGGAGAGAAGATCGAAACGTTCAGAAAGGTAAACGTTGGGATTAACTATGCAGGATAAGGTCGCATTAATTATGGCAGGCGGAACGGGAGGACATGTTTTCCCCGCGCTTGCTGTTGCCCAGGCGTTACGGATCAGCGGTGTTACTGTTCACTGGCTGGGTACCCGCGCAGGGATTGAGGCAAAAGTTGTACCGCAGGCGGGGTTTGATATTTCTTATATTGCGATCCGGGGTCTGCGTGGTAATGGAATGTTACGCCTGTTATTCGCCCCATTTAAACTGGTTTATGCAACATTTCATGCACTTCTAATATGTTTGAAACTAAAACCCAATTTTGTGCTTGGCATGGGTGGTTTTGTTACCGGCCCGGGTGGGGTCGCTTCACGGCTACTCGCAAAACCATTAATAATTCATGAGCAAAATGCGATTCCAGGGTTTACCAATATTATGTTAAGTAAAATTGCGACTCGGGTTTTAAAAGCCTTTCCAGATGCATTTAAGTCGATGAAAAAATCGTACCATACGGGTAATCCGGTAAGAGACTCAATATTAAAGTTGGCCACGCCCGAACAACGATATTCGAAGCGTGATGAGGCTATTCGTATTTTGATCGTTGGTGGCAGTCTGGGTGCTCAGGCATTAAATGAAGTGGTGCCACAGACATTATCAATATTAGGCAGTGAAAAGAAAACTGAGATCTGGCATCAGGCCGGGAGACTTAAGTCAGAACAAACCATGAAAGCCTATCAGGATGTAAATTTAGATGCGCGAGTAGTTGAGTTTATTGATGATATGGATACGGCCTATGGTTGGGCAGATTTGATTATTTGTCGTGCCGGTGCAATGACCGTGTCAGAGATTTGTGCCGTTGGTCTGGCGTCGATATTAGTACCGTATCCGTTCGCGGTCGATGATCATCAGACTGCAAATGCAGCTTATCTGGTGGATGCCGGTGCAGCTGTACTCATTAACCAGGATGAACTAAGCCCTCACACGCTGGCCAATGAGTTGCATAAACTGTTCATCTCTGGCCGTGAAAGATTATTGGCAATGGCTAATCGGGCTTATGAACTGGCTCGCCCAGATGCGACACAGGTTGTGATGCAACATTGTTTAGAGGTGGCGCGATGATACAGCATGCACGTCGCATAACAGATGTTAAACACGGCCGAGGTGAGCCCGGTATGGGCAGTATCAAATGCGTTCACTTTGTTGGCATCGGTGGTGCCGGTATGAGCGGCATTGCCGAAGTGGTATTAAATTTAGGTTATGAGGTAAGTGGCTCTGACATTCAGACTAGTCTGGTCACCGATCGGCTTGAGTCAATGGGGGCAAAAATATTCATTGGCCATGCCGAGGCGAACGTTAAAAATTGTGATGTTGTCGTAATATCGAGTGCTGTAAACGAAGACAATCCGGAAGTCATTACCGCACACGAGTCACGAATTCCCGTTGTGCCACGGGCTGAGATGCTGGCTGAGTTAATGCGCTTTCGTTATGGCATTGCAGTTGCCGGTACCCATGGTAAAACCACCACCACAAGTTTAATTGCCAGCGTTCTAGCCGAAGCAGGAGTGGATCCAACGTTTGTTATTGGTGGGAAATTAAATAGTGCCAATGCCAACGCTCGCCTGGGCAGTGGACGCTACTTAGTTGCCGAGGCCGATGAGAGTGACGCCTCGTTTATGTTGCTGCAACCGATGATGTCCGTGGTCACGAATATTGATATGGATCATATGGAAACCTACGGTGGTGATTTTGAAGTATTAAAACAAACCTTTGTCGATTTTTTGCATCACCTGCCTTTTTACGGTTTGGCGGTTTTATGTGTTGATGATCCCATCGTGCGCGAGATTTTACCGAAAGTAACGCGGCCGGTGATTACCTATGGTGAACATGACGATGCAGATGTTCGTGTTACCAATATCAGCAGTAAAGGCTTTCAGACTCATTTTGATGTGATCTTTAAAGAGCGTGATAGCGGCCTGTCGTTGTCACTGAATATGCCTGGGCATCATAATATTTTAAATGCGCTGGCTGCGGTTGCGGTCGCACATGAAATTGGTATTGATGATGAAGCCATTATCGAAGCGCTTAAACAATTTCAGGGTATAGGACGCCGCTTTCAGCATTACGGCGAAATTAACATTAAAGATGGCTGTGTAATGCATATTGATGACTATGGTCATCATCCGAGAGAAGTGGCGGCGGTGGTGCAGGCAATACGAAGCGGTTGGCCGAACCGACGTCTGGTTCTTGTTTTTCAACCGCATCGCTACACCCGGACGCGCGACCTGTTTGAAGATTTTTGTATGGTGTTATCGGAAGTCGATAACCTGGTGTTGTTAGACGTTTATTCCGCTGGTGAAACACCAATAAGCGGCGCGGATGGTCGAGCTCTGGCGAGAGCCATTCGTACTCGAGGCAAAGTAGATCCGATTTTTGTTGAATCGGGTGAGCAATTACCCGAAGCCTTGATCGGTGTCTTACAGGATGGTGATATATTGTTAACTCAGGGCGCTGGAAATGTGGGTGCGATTGCCAGTGAGATTAAATCTATGTTGGAAGCAAAATAAATGACTAAAAATAGTAATTCAATACGGAACGAAAAGACGAATTTTCGATCAATAACGGATGAAGCTGATTAACGGTTTATGGAAAACATAAAGATGACAATTTCTACCGATAAGCCCCTCCGCGGGGAGTTACGCCAAATGGAAATGCTTTCGAAGCATACCTCATGGCGTGTCGGTGGAGCGGTGAAAAGATTTTATCAACCGGCTGACATTGATGATCTGAGTTTGTTTTTATCTGGCCTTGATGAAAATGAAAATATTTACTGGTTAGGTCTGGGCAGTAATTTATTAGTTCGGGATGCCGGTTTTGACGGAACGATGATATGCACGAGTGGAGTTTTAAACGGTATTGAGCTACTGGACGAGCAACGCTTATATGTCGAGGCCGGAGTGGCCTGCCCCAAGGCGGCCAGGGTGTCAGCAAAAAACTCACTGACTGGAGCAGAATTTCTATGCGGTATTCCCGGCACGATGGGCGGTGCCCTGGCGATGAATGCCGGTGCATTTGGTGGCGAGACCTGGGACGTCGTTGAGGCCGTGCAGACGATCAATGCGCGGGGCGAATTGAAAATACATTCGCCCGATGATTTTGAGATTGCCTATCGTCATGTGGTTGGCCCGCACGATGAGTGGTTCGTTTCATGTGTGTTAAAGCTTGCGATTGGA